>CAMNFX010000008.1 GCA_946537585.1 uncultured Lachnospiraceae bacterium | reverse complement strand
ATAATATATGAAGAACCTGATCCTGATCTGCGGAGACGAGGAATATCTGAAAGAAAAAAAGAAGAACGAGCTGCTGGACGCGCTTTCCGCTCACGGCAGCCTGAATTATAATGCCTTCACCGGTGAAAACGCAGACATTTCCGAGATCGGGAGACTGTCCGGCACCATGCCGTTTTTTGAGGATCACAGGACCCTTCTTCTGTCCGATACCGGCTGGTTTAAGGGAGCGGCCGACGAGACGGTCCTCGGCATGGTTTCGGAAGTGCCGGAGACAAGCTTTCTTATTTTTTATGAGAAGGATGCGGATGCCGGAAGCCGGCTCACGCGTTATATAAAGGATAAGGGAGAGGTCTTCCGCTTTACCTCGGCGGACAGTAAAAAAGGACGGGATGCATCGGCTGCCCGACAGGAGATCCGGGCATGGGCCAGAGATTATCTGAAGGCCGAAGGCCGGAATATCGACGGCCGTGTTCTGAACGATCTGGCCGAAATGACCGGCTATGACATGCAGAATCTTCAGACGGAGCTGGAAAAGCTGATCAGCTATACATTGGACCGTCCTGCCGGCGCTGTGATCAGCCAGGCGGATGTGGACAGCATCTGTTCCAAGACGCTCAACGACAGAGTATTTGAAATGATGGGGCATAAGCTTTCGGGCCATAGCCAGAAAGCGCTCGAGCTTTTAGAGGAGCTCTTTGCCCTCAGGAATCCTCCGATGCGGGTCCTTTATATCATCGTCCGGCAGTATACCCAGGCCTTTACACTGAAGGATCTCCAGCGGCAGGGCATGACGGACGCCCAGATCATGGAGAAAATGCAGATCCGGGACTGGCTTTTAAAGAAGCTGAAGGACCAGACCCGGGGGTGTTCGGCGGCTGAGCTTCAAAAGAGGCTGGAGCAGTGTGCTGAAATGGAGACGAAGGTCAAAAACGGCGATCTGCCGGACAGGCTTGCTGTGGAGATCCTGATCGCGCAGTAAAAGAAGGACCGGTTTGTATAATTTGAGATTATCCTGCGCTTTATATGAATTCTTTACTTGACAGGAAAAGGCTTTCTCATTAAAATGACTGTGTTTGCACAAAACTGTCCGTGTCCGGGATTAGTGGAAACGCATATTTTGGGAGAAGGAGGTGGAATACTTTGGCAAACATTAAATCAGCGAAGAAGAGAGTTCTTGTTGCAAAGACTCGTACTGACCGTAATAAGGCTATCAGATCCAAGGTCAAGACTTTCGTAAAGAAGGTTGAAGCTGCTGTTCAGGCAGGTGATAAGGCTGTTGCTGCAGACGCTCTTAAGGCAGCGATCTCCGAGATCGACAAGGCACAGAGCAAGGGCGTGTATCACGCAAATACTGCTTCCAGAAAGGTCGCAAGACTTTCCAAGGCAGTTGCATCCATGCAGTGATTTTAAAGATCTGATTTATATGATATGACGAAGCCCCCGGGACTAACCCACCTGAGGGCTTATAGTTGTTATTAAGGCTGGGAATAAAGGGATCTGAAGATGGCAGATACGCAGTTTGATCAGAGCAAAATCAGAAATTTCAGCATCATTGCCCATATTGACCACGGCAAGTCCACGCTGGCGGACCGGATCATTGAGATGACCGGTCTTTTAAGCTCCCGCGAGATGCAGGCGCAGGTTCTCGACAACATGGATCTTGAGCGGGAACGCGGCATCACGATCAAGGCGCAGACCGTGCGTACAGTCTATAAGGCGGATGACGGGGAGGAGTATATTTTCAACCTCATCGATACTCCCGGCCATGTGGACTTCAATTATGAGGTATCCCGTTCGCTTGCCGCCTGCGACGGCGCGGTGCTTGTGGTGGACGCCGCCCAGGGAATCGAAGCGCAGACGCTTGCCAATGTATATCTGGCGCTTGATCATGACCTCGAGGTTTTCCCCGTGATCAACAAGATCGATCTGCCGAGCGCGGAGCCTGACCGGGTAGCCCATGAGATTGAGGATGTGATCGGCCTTGAAGCTGAGGATGCTCCGAGGATCTCTGCAAAAACCGGCCAGAATGTGCACGATGTGCTGGAAATGATCGTAAAGAAGATCCCGGCTCCCGTCGGAGATCCGAAGGCGCCTCTGCAGGCACTGATCTTTGATTCGGTCTATGATTCTTACCGGGGCGTTGTGGTATTCTGCCGCGTTAAGGAAGGCACCGTACGGAAAAACATGAAGATCAGGATGATGGCGACCGGTGCGGAATATGAAGTGACCGAAGTCGGTGTGATGGGTGCCGGCGAGTTCTTCCCGACTGGTGAGCTGAAGGCCGGAGAGGTCGGATATATCACAGCGAGCATCAAGAATATCCAGACGACCCGGGTCGGTGATACTGTCACCGGTGCGGAGAACCCTGCCGCAGAGCCCCTGCCCGGTTACAAAAAGGTCACGCCGATGGTTTACTGCGGCCTCTACCCTGCGGACAACGCAAAATATCCCGATCTCAGAGACGCCCTTGAAAAGCTCAAGCTCAACGATGCATCCCTCTTTTATGAGCCTGAGACCTCCGTGGCGCTCGGATTCGGATTCCGCTGCGGCTTCCTGGGACTTCTGCATCTGGACATTATTCAGGAGCGTCTTGAAAGAGAGTACAATCTGGATCTGGTGACCACTGCGCCCTCCGTTATCTACCTTGTTCACAAGACCAATGGAGAGGTGATCGACCTGACCAACCCGACGAACCTGCCGGATCCGTCGCAGATCGAATATATCGAGGAGCCGATCGTCAACGCGGAGATCATGGTCACCACGGAATATGTAGGCTCCATTATGAAGCTGTGCCAGGAGAGAAGAGGCGTGTATCTCGGCATGGAGTATATGGAGGAGACCAGAGCGCTTCTGAAATATGAGCTTCCGCTCAATGAGATCATTTATGATTTCTTTGACGCCCTGAAATCCCGCAGCCGGGGTTATGCTTCCTTTGACTATGATCTGAAGGGCTATGCCCGTTCCAACCTTGTAAAGCTCGACATCCTGGTGAACCGGGAGGCGGTGGATGCGCTTTCCTTCATCGTTTTTGCTGACTCGGCCTATGACCGCGGCAGAAGGATGTGCGAAAAGCTCAAGGACGAGATCCCGCGCCAGCTGTTTGAGATTCCGATCCAGGCAGCGATCGGAGGGAAGATCATTGCCCGGGAAACGATCAAGGCCCTTCGAAAGGACGTGCTTGCAAAGTGCTACGGCGGAGATGTATCCAGAAAGAAAAAGCTCCTGGAGAAGCAGAAGGAAGGCAAGAAGCGCATGCGCACCTTCGGAAACGTCGACATTCCGCAGCAGGCCTTCATGAGCGTGCTGAAGCTGGATGATGAATAAAACGCAGCCTGCAGTGAACAATGTATAAATATTCAACACATATGAATTTTTATGAAATATTGTATTGACTTTGCCGGATGTTGCGTTATAATAGCACAGTAATCAGAAACGCCTGTGCCGCATATACACAGAGCGGCCGGCATGGCAATACCGATAAGGGGCTTTATCCCCGGCAATATAACTGTACCAAAGGGAGGACAATTATGAAAAAGATGTTAACAGCTGCACTTGCAGCAATGATGACCGTCTCACTGGCGGCATGCGGAGGTTCATCTTCACAGCAGACCACTGCAGCTCCTGCGACCGAGGCTGCAACAGAGGCTGCCACCGAGGCAGCAAAGGAAGAGACTGAGGCAGCTACCGAAGCAGCAGAGACCGAAGCAGCTACCGAGGCAGCAACTGAGGCGGCAACAGAAGAGACCGAAGCGGCAGCTCCTGCCGGAGAGCTTACCACTGTCAATGCAGGCAAGCTGACCGTAGCAATGAGCCCCGACTTTGCACCGTATGAGTTCTATGCGATCGGCGAAGACGGAACTCCGCAGCTGGCAGGCTTCGACGTTTCTCTTGCAAACTATATTGCTGATCATCTCGGCCTGGAGCTGGAGATCATCCCGATGGATTTTGACGGAACCATCATGGAGCTTTCACAGCATAATGTCGACCTTGGCATTTCCGGTTATTCACCCTCACCGGACCGTGCAGAGGTCATGGACTTCTCCGAGATCTACTACACCGGCGGCCAGTCCTTTGTCTGCCTGCAGGCCAACAAGGACAAGTTTGCTTCTCTTGAGGATACCAACAAGGCTGACCTTACCGTCGGCGCACAGGTCGGTTCCATCCAGGCGGATCTTGCAAAGGAAAACTCTCCGGAGGCTGACCTGATCCAGATGGCGAAGGTTACGGATCTGATCGCGGAAGTCCTGAACGGAAAGATGGACGGCGCTTACATCGAGACCCTGGTAGCAGAGAGCTATGCAAAGAACTATCCGGATCTTTGTGTTGTCCTTCCGGTTCCGTATGACGCAGAGGGTTCTGTAGTCGGCGTCAACAAGGGCAATGAGGCTCTTCTTGCAGGCGTCAACGAGGCAATCAAGCAGTGCATTGACGAAGGCCTGATGGAAGACTGGGTTGCTGAGGCCAACGAGCTTGCTACCGGTGATATCATCGAAGGCATGATCGAGGAATAACTTCAAAAGCTTTAATTTTATAAGAACAGAATCGGTTTCCTCCCTCAAGCTTCTTGGGGGAGGAATCCTTGCATTCATAAACACAGTGCCGCATTTGCCGGCACAAAGACAGAGAGGAGATTTTGCGTGTTTACTGCTGCCGGATTCCAAAAAACCTGGGGTTATATCGACCTTTTCAAGCAGGGCCTGGTATGTACGATATCGCTGTCTGCACTGACCGTTATATTCGGCTTTATCCTGGCGCTCATCCTGGCCATCATGCGTCTTTCTGATATCCGCCCGTTCCGTTCTTTCGGGATCGATGCGGACGGACATGAGATCGATGAAGGACCGAAGGCTGTTTTAAGCCGGTTCAATCCCATCAGCTTTATCGCTACGGTCTATGTGGAAGTATTCCGTGCAACGCCCATGCTGGTACAGCTGTTCATTATTTATTACGTGGTGTTCGGAAATGTTTCCCTTCCGACCTTCAAGCTTTTCGGATTTATCCGCTTTGAGCGCTTTCTGCCGGGCGTGGTCGCATTGGCCATGAACTCCGGAGCGTATCTGTCGGAGATCATCCGTGCGGGCATCCAGTCCATCGACGGCGGACAGACCGAGGCGGCAAGATCCCTGGGACTTTCCCAGGCGCAGAACATGCGTTATATCATACTCCCGCAGGCGATCAAAAACATCCTGCCTCCCATCGCGAATGAGTTTGTTACGATCATCAAGGAATCTTCGATCTGTTATACCATCGGTGTTCAGGAGATCATGTATGCGGTCTCGTCCACCAAGGGTGCGACCTACCGGATCGCCGAGCCTCTGATCATTGCGACGGTCGTATACTTCTGCCTGACGTTCCCGACCTCGAAGATCATTGCATACTTTGAAAGGAGGATGAGCCGTGGAGACAAGAGATGATGTCCTGATCAGCGTAAAGGACCTGAAAAAATACTACAATAAAGGCGTGATCAAAGCCCTGGACGGCATCACCGTGGATATCAACAAGGGTGACGTCATGGTCGTGATCGGCCCCTCCGGTTCCGGAAAGTCCACCTTTCTCCGGAGTCTGAACCTGATGGAGCATCCGACGGGCGGAAGCATCGTTTTTGACGGTGTGGATATCACCAGCAAAAAGATCAAAAATGCGGAAGGACAGTGGGTAAAGCTCAACATCGATGAGCACCGCCAGAAGATGGGAATGGTCTTCCAGCATTTCAACCTCTTCCCGCATATGACGATCATGGATAACATCACTCTGGCACCGATCAAGGTGAAGGGTGTTTCAAAAGAAGACGCGGAGAAAAAGGCCCTGGAGCTTCTGAACCGTGTCGGGCTTGCGGATCGCGCGGGAGCCTATCCGATCCAGCTGTCCGGCGGACAGAAGCAGCGTGTGGCGATCGTCCGCGCGCTTGCGATGGAGCCCCAGGTCATGCTTTTTGACGAGCCTACCTCAGCGCTCGATCCGGAAATGGTCGGCGAGGTGCTGGACGTTATGAGAGAGCTGGCCCGGGAAGGAATGACCATGGTCGTGGTCACTCATGAGATGGGATTTGCACGTGAGGTCGGAAACCGCGTCCTCTTTATGGCAGACGGAAAGCTGCTTGAGGAAGGTACGCCCGAGCAGATCTTCGGAGCTCCGAAGAACGCGCGCCTGCAGGATTTCCTGCGCAAGGTGCTGTAAGATTAATGCATTTTACGGGCATTAATTTATGAGAAATATTTAGAATGGACAAGTACAAGGAGATCGCCCTTACCGCGATCGATGAAAAAAAGGATATGATCTGCTCTGTCGCGGATGAGATCTGGTCCCATCCGGAGCTTTCCCTGCAGGAATACCATTCCTGTGAGCTTTACTGCGATGTGCTTAAAAAGGAGGGCTTTGAGGTCGAAAAGGGGACCTGCGGCATTGAAACGGCTTTTACCGCTTCTTTCGGAACGGGACGGCCGGTGATCGGGATCCTTGCAGAATATGATGCGCTGTCGGGACTTTCCCAGAAGGCATTTTCCGCTGTAAAGACGCCGCGGGATACCGGGGATACGGTCTCTGACTGCGGTCACGGCTGCGGGCATAACATTCTCGGTGCGGGCGCATTTGCGGCAGCCCTCGGGGTCCGCCGCTTTTTACAGGAAACAGGTACCCCCGGCACGGTGATCCTTTTCGGCTGTCCGGGAGAAGAGGGCGGCGCTGCCAAGGCGTTTTTTGCAAGAGACGGACTCTGGAAAAAGCTTGACGCTGCGCTGACCTGGCATCCGGATGATGCCAACGAGGTCGTGACGGGCAGCAACAATGCCTGCATCCAGGTTCAGTACAGCTTTCACGGGATCGCGGCGCATGCCAGCTCCGAGCCGCATATCGGCCGCAGCGCTTTGGATGCGGTGGAGCTGATGAACATCGGTGTACAGTTCCTCAGAGAGCATATGAGCGACCGGGCAAGAGTGCATTACGCCATCACGGATGCCGGCGGAAGAAGCCCGAATGTGGTGCAGGCGGAGTCAACGGTGCTGTATATGGTCCGCTCGGACAAAGTCTCCGATGCGGTGAAGCTTCTTTCCCGTGTCGACAAAATCGCAGAAGGTGCTGCACTTATGACGGAGACCACCTACGACAGGAAGTTTATTGACGGCACCGCGGAGCTTGTTCCCAACCATGTGCTCGAACAGCTTCTGTACCGGAGTTTTGAAGAGCTGGGCGTCCCGCATTATACGGATGAAGAAACAGCTTTCGGCAGGGAGCTTGCAAAGACCTATGTATCTTCAGACAGGACGCCGGGGCTTGGCAGCGGGGACAGCGAAAGCTACGCTGCCGCGGCGGCAAAGCTTCGGGGAGACAGGAGCATGAATGATTTCCTGCTCCCGCTCTATGAGGGAGAGCCCTTCCAGGCGGGATCCACAGACGTGGGTGATGTCAGCTGGCTGGCGCCGACTGCCCAGATCCATGTCGCTGCCTGGCCGAACGGCTGTCCTGGACACAGCTGGCAGAGCACGGCATCTGCCGGAAGCAGCATCGGACATAAAGCCGCGCTGCATGCGGGAAAGGTCCTGGCAGCATCGGCTGCAGAGCTCTTCATGAGCCCGGATCTGCTGGATGCCGCAAAGGCGGAGTTTGCCGAAAAAACAAAGTCGGGTTATACCTGCCCGATCCCGCCGGATGCCATTCCGGTCATCGCAGATTAAATTCCGTACGCCGGAGTCCTTTAAAAGGGCTCCGGCGCATTGTTTACGCGACTTACGCTTCTCTTACAAAGTGTTTAACTGCCTTGCATTCAAAAAACGGGTATGTTATAAACATAGCACAGAATAGTCCGTGTACCGGCGGCTTGACGCTGCTGTCACGGCTTTTCAGAAGAGGAACCGGAAAGGCGGGTTATGAGAAGACATCTGGGCCTTACAATATTTGCTTCCGCGCTGGCAGCCGGTGCGGTCATGATGACGGCGCCTTCTTTTGCTGCGTCTTCCAATGTGATCATCGGCATACAGAGGGAGGCGGCGGATCTTCATGAGAAGACCAATAACTTTGATGAAGAACCGGTGCTTTCCGGCGGCGAGATCCGCTTTCTTGAAAACCGGGGCAGCATCGGGCAGCAGCTTTCTGCCGTGATCCGCTCCGGCGACGGACATGTGATCGTAGTGGACGGAGGACAGGAGGCGGATGAAGAGCATCTGCTTTCCGCGATCCGGGAAGCGGGCGGCGTTGTGGATGCCTGGCTCGTCACCCACCCGCAGGCGGATCATGTCGGCGGGCTTTACGCCATGCTTCGTGATCACAGGCAGGATGTGGATATCCGGGGCATCTATTACAACTTTTTTGAATACGATTGGTACAGGGAAGTGGACCCGGAGGAATCCGGCATGGTCGCTGCCCTGATGGAGCAGCTTTCAGGATTTGATCAGACAAGGCTTCATCCGGATGCGGGACTTGGCACCGAGGTCGTGCTTTCCGACTGTCTTTCCTTCCGCGTGCTGAACGACCCGGTCCGCACGGACGGTGCATATGCAGTCAACAGCTCCGGTCTGATGTACGATATTTATGTAAACGGAAAGCATCTGATCATTCTGGGAGATATGGGCGAGACTGTCGGCGACCGGCTGATCGCTGATCTGCCGATCCGGGACATCACCTGTGATTATGTCCAGATGAGTCATCATGGGCAGGACGGCGTCAGTGAGATGTTTTACAGGATGCTCCAGCCGGTCAACTGCATCTGGCCGACCACCGACTGGATCTATCATGTGGAAAACATCAATACCCGGTTCAGAACGGTCCTCACCAAGAACTGGATCTCCAAGCTGAATGTACAGAATAATTATATAACCATAGGCGACGATGTGATCATCAGGTAGGAAATATGCTGAAAGTAAGTATACTGGTCGTGGGACCGGTGATGACCAACTGTTATATCGTGAATGATGATCTCGGCGGGGCTGTGGTCATCGATCCGGGTGAAAATGCGAAAGGGATCATTGCAAGGCTGGAAGAGGTCAAGGCAAAGCCGGCCGCGATCCTGCTGACACACGGCCACTTTGATCATATCACTGCCGTGCCGGCGCTGCTTAAGGAGTATCCCGGGACTCCGGTGTATGCGTACAGGGAGGAACGGGTCCTTCTGGAAGACGCTAAGGTCAATGAAAGCGCCTCCATGGGCGGTGGCGGTATAGTGCTTAAGTCTGTGAGCTACTTGGAGGACGGAGCGGAGCTTGACCTGCTTGGCGAGACCTGGAAGCTGATCGC
Source organism: uncultured Lachnospiraceae bacterium (assembly GCA_946537585.1). Classification (GTDB taxonomy): domain Bacteria; phylum Bacillota; class Clostridia; order Lachnospirales; family Lachnospiraceae; genus Avilachnospira. The sequence goes on along the minus strand of CAMNFX010000008.1, from coordinate 6,238 downwards.
AACGCCCGGCCATACCATCGGCAGCTGCTGCTGGTATGTGGAGTCTGCGTCCGTGCTGTTTTCCGGCGATACGCTTTTTGCGGGCGACTGCGGAAGAACGGACCTTGCGACTGGCAGTATGCAGTCCATCATTCACAGCATTCGGGAAGTGCTCATGCAGCTGCCGGATGATACGACAGTTCTTCCCGGCCATGAAGAGATGACATCGATCGGTCTTGAAAGGAAACGAAATTCTGTGATGCGGATGCGCTGATGTAAGGAGGCAATAAATGAACAAAACTTACAGATCCGTACTTTTGTGGGGCGTGGCTGCGCTGATCTGCCTGATCGCGCTGGTGACTCCCTCCTATGCCGCAAACCTGCGGGACATCCCCGGCTTCAAACCGGGCCCGGGAGACTATTATGATGCTTCCGGAAAGCTTTACGCTGTCGATGGAAAGCTTCTGGCGGAGGCCGACGGAGAGATCGTGGATTACGATCTGGCTGCGCGCGCAAAAAGCAGTGCGGCACTGAACGGCACACAGACGGAGTCTTCCGAAGCAGGAGATCCGGAAACAGCAAAAGAGGAAGCTGCCGCAGCTCCTGCGGAAAAGCCCGAGGAGACTCCGGCCGAAAAGGCTCCGGAAAAACCGGAACAGGGAACGATCTCCTCAAAGCCGGCGTCAGAGCCTGCTGTGAATGTCGGTGTTGTGGACGGCTGGAATGTCTATTCCTACGAAGGAAAAAAATACATGGCCGATACCTCTTACGGCGTTCACAAGCTGTCCGGCTATTGCCCGACGCCGGAATACGGCCGCGGGACCTATTCCGGAAAGGAAGCGAGGGCAAATCATACGGTTTCGATCGCGTCTGACGTGCCGATCGGTACAGTCGTGATCCTGAAGGGAGCTTCCGGTCCGTATGCTTCAGATTACAACGGAGTGTATGTGGTGGAAGACCGCGGCGGATATTACATCGAGCAGGAAGGCTGGATCGACGTTTTCTTTGATACCGCTCAGGAGGCGGACCGGGTGACGGCGGCAGGCTGGAACTACGCGGAAGTGTGGATCGCGAAGGAAGTAGAGTAAGGCAGTTTTGTGAAACAGCAGTTGGAATTATATGTTCATATTCCGTTTTGCGCGAGAAAGTGCAATTATTGCGATTTTCTGTCCTTTCCGCAGCCGGCGGACGTTCAGAGCCATTATGTGACACAGCTTCTGAGGGAGATCCGTGCAGCTAAAGCAGAATGCAGAGACATGACGGTGCGCTCAGTCTTTATCGGAGGCGGCACACCGTCTTTAATATCTGAATCTTTTGTCGCGGAGCTCATGGCAGTGATCCGCGGCTGTTTTGACCTTGCGGAGGATGCCGAGGTCACGATCGAATGCAATCCGGGGTCCACGCTCCGGCATAAGTTTGCGGCGTACCGGCGGGCCGGCATCAACCGTCTGAGCATCGGGCTGCAGTCGGCGGACAATGCGGAGCTGAAGATGCTCGGCAGGATCCACAGCTTCGAGGAATTTCTGAAATCGTATCAGAATGCCCGTATGGAAGGCTTTCAGAACATCAATGTGGACCTGATCAACTGTATTCCGATGCAGAGCCTGAAAACCTGGAAGAAAACTCTTAAGACGGTGCTGATGCTCAAGCCCGAGCATGTCTCCGTATATAACCTGATCATCGAAGAGGGAACGCCGTTTTATCAGATGCAGCAGGAGGGCCTGCTGATGATGCCCTCCGAGGAAGAACAGGCGGAGATCGACAGCTTTACAAAGGAATATCTTGCGCGGCAGAATTATCACCGCTATGAGATCAGCAACTGGGCAAAGGAAGGAATGGAGTGCAGACATAACTGCGGTTACTGGACCGGCGTTCCTTACCTCGGCTTCGGACTTGGCGCTGCTTCCTATTTTAAGAAGACACGCTGGAACAATACCTCGGATCTGGACGAATACATGCGCTGTGACTTTACGGGGGAGGACAGGGTCTCCATACGGAAATCTGTTCATGAGCTCAGCCGGAACGAGAGGATCGAAGAGTTTATGTTTCTGGGTCTGCGTATGACGGAAGGCATTTCCTCGACGGTTTTCCTTTCTGAATTCGGGCAGCACCTGGATTCCATCTACGGCAAAATCCTGGACAAGGATATCATCGGCGGGCTCGTCGAGAGCACCGGCGGCCGCTATCGGCTTACCGACCGCGGCATGGATATCAGCAATGTCGTATTGAGCGAGTTCCTGCTCGCGGATCAGCCGGAGGAGGCTTAAAACCGTATGTCTGCACAGCGTTTTGAGCCGGGTTCCGGCAGTGACTGCGGACATAAGATTTTATATAAGCTTTTTACCAATTTTTAATAAAGTGATTCGTTGTAAACCACTTGACTTTTGTCAGGTGGTATTATATTATAACTGCGTTAGCAATCAAATGAGATGAGTGCTAACAAACACCGGAGACCGTCAGCTGATGATGGCTGTCAGAACGGAGATCAGGGTGAACGAGTTAGATGAAAGAAAAGTCGTCATATTAAAGGCGATCATAAAGAATTATCTGGAGACGGGAGAGCCGGTAGGATCCCGGACCATTTCGAAGCTGAGCGGACTGAACTTAAGCTCCGCGACCATCCGCAACGAGATGAGCGATCTGGTGGAGATGGGCTACATCGAACAGCCGCATACATCCGCAGGACGCGTACCGACAGACAAGGGATATCGTTTTTACGTTGACAGCATCATTCAGGAAAATGACCGTAAGCTGAACGAGGCTACGAGCCTGATGGTGCAGAGGGTCGATAAGCTCGAGATGCTTTTAAAGCAGATGGTACGCTTTCTGGCTTCTGACACCAACTATGCCGCACTGATCAGCGGGCCGAGTACATCGACCACCAAGATGAAGTATCTGCAGCTGAGCATCCCGGAACCGGGACAGATCCTGATGATCCTCGTTTTAGAGGGAAACGTCATCAAGAACGAGGTCCTCGAAGCCGTGGAAGAGATCGACTACGATACGGCGATGCAGGTCACGGTGATGCTGAACAACCACTTGAGCGGGCTAAGTCTTCGCGAGATCACGCCGAAGATCATCACCGACATCATGGTGCAGTCCGGTGACCAGCAGGGAAATGTAAAGCTGGTGCTGGACGCGGTCACGGAAATGCTTGAGCATGGCGAAACCAACCGGGACATCTTCACTTCCGGTGCCAAGAACATTTTCCGCTATCCGGAGCTTTCCGAGGTAGACAAGGCAGCAGATCTGATCTCCGCATTTGAGGAGAAGGACCGGCTGAACGATCTGGTCAACGAGGTGACGAGCCTCACTGTAGCGGACGGCGCAGACGCCTCCGGCAGCGGCATTCAGGTTTATATCGGCGGCGAGGGTCCTGTCAAGAACTTGAAGGACTGCTCACTGATCACCGCTCATTACGAGCTGGGTGACGGCATGAAGGGCGTGATCGGCGTCATCGGACCGAAACGAATGGATTACGAGAAGGTCATGACGACACTGCAGAACATGAAGGACCAGCTCGATAACGCGAAATTTACGACAGAAGATAACCAAACAAAGGATGATGGATCATAATGATGGATGAAGAAAAGAATCTGAAACAGGAGGCCGAAGATCTGGCCGAAGAGGAACTGGAGAAGGAAACCGAAGAGATCCTGGCGGATGAAGAGGAAAGCTCTGCTGAGGGCGCAGAGGAAAGTGCTGCTGCAAAAGGAGCTGATGCTGCCGCAGAGGAGAACACAGCTGAAGCCGGGAAGGAAGAAGGCTGTGAGGGCGGATCTTCTGAGGAGGAAAGCGTCAGAAAGCCTGATAAGAAGGACCTGCAGATCCAGGAGCTCAATGACCGGTATGTGCGTCTCTTTGCCGAGTTCGACAATTTCCGCAAGCGTACCGAGACGGAAAAATCCGGGATGTTCAACGAAGGAGAGAAGACGGTCCTGCTGAAGGTTCTTCCGCTGATCGATAACTTCGAGCGGGCGCTGCAGAATGTTCCGGAGGAGGAAAAGGATTCGCCCTTTGCGGACGGCATAGAGAAGATCTACCGCTCGTTTATGGATCTTCTGAAGACGCTGGGCGTCACGCCGATCGAGGCGGTCGGAAACGAGTTCGACGCAAACCTGCACAACGCCGTGATGCATGTGGAGGATGAGGAAGCCGGCGAGAACATCGTTGTGGAGGAGTTCCAGAAGGGATATATGTTCCGTGACAAGGTGCTCCGGTATTCCATGGTGAAGGTTGCCAATTAAAGCAAAAACAGCCGCGCGTTAAACCGGCGCGGATCATATACAAAGTACATTATTCTTTTACAGATTTGAACATAGGAGGACAGGAATCATGAGCAAGATCATCGGTATTGATTTAGGAACCACAAACAGCTGCGTAGCAGTTATGGAAGGCGGCAAGCCGACCGTTATCCCGAACGCGGAAGGACAGCGTACCACCCCGTCCGTCGTCGCATTCACCAAGACCGGCGAGAGACTGGTAGGTGACCCGGCAAAGCGTCAGGCGATCACGAACCCGGACCGCACCATTTCTTCCATTAAGAGACATATGGGCACCGATTACAAGGTGACCATCGACGGCAAGGCTTATACCCCGCAGGAGATCTCCGCGATGATCCTTCAGAAGCTGAAGGCGGATGCAGAGAGCTATCTTGGAGAAAAGGTCACGGAAGCCGTCATCACTGTACCGGCATATTTCAATGACGCACAGCGTCAGGCAACCAAGGACGCCGGCAAGATCGCAGGCCTTGATGTAAAGCGTATCATCAACGAGCCGACCGCGGCAGCTCTTGCTTACGGACTTGAGGATGAGAACGAGCAGAAGGTCATGGTCTATGACCTCGGCGGCGGTACCTTCGATGTTTCCATCATCGACATCGGCGACGGTGTTGTCGAGGTTATGGCTACCAACGGCGATACCCATCTCGGCGGCGACGATTATGATAACGTTGTCATGAACTGGCTGGTCGACGAGTTTAAGAAGGCGGAGGGCGTAGACCTTTCCAACGATAAGATGGCAATGCAGAGACTGAAGGAAGCAGCCGAGAAGGCAAAGAAGGAGCTTTCCGCAGCCACCACCACCAATATCAACCTTCCGTTCATTACCGCAACCAGCGAGGGACCCAAGCACCTTGACATGACCCTCACCAGAGCAAAGTTCGACGAGCTGACTGAGAGCCTTACCGCGCGTACCGCGCAGCCGGTCAGAAACGCCATGAACGATGCGGGCGTTACCAATGCTGACCTCGGCAAGGTCCTTCTGGTCGGCGGTTCTACCCGTATGATCTGTGCACAGGAAGAGGTCAAGAAGCTGACCGGCAAGGAGCCCTCCAAGACTCTGAACCCGGATGAGTGCGTAGCGATCGGTGCTGCAGTTCAGGGCGGCAAGCTGGCTGGCGACGCAGGCGCAGGCGATGTTCTGCTCCTCGATGTTACCCCGCTTACCTTAAGCATTGAGACTCTCGGCGGCGTAGCTACCCCGCTGATCAAGAGAAACACCACGATCCCGACCACGGCACAGCAGGTATTCTCTACCGCAGCCGACAACCAGACCGCTGTTGATATCCATGTTGTACAGGGTGAGCGTGAGTTCGCACGTGACAACAAGACCCTCGGACAGTTCCGTCTCGACGGCATTGCTCCCGCACCGCGCGGCGTTCCGCAGATCGAGGTCAAGTTCGACATCGATGCCAACGGTATCGTAAATGTATCCGCAAAGGATCTCGGCACCGGCAAGGAGCAGCACATCACCATTACCTCCGGCTCCAACATGTCCAAGGATGACATCGACAAGGCTGTCCGTGAGGCACAGCAGTTCGAGGCTGAGGATAAGAAGCGTAAGGAAGGCGTGGATACGAAGAACGAGGCAGACTCCATGGTCTTCCAGACCGAGAAGGCACTGAAGGAAGTCGGCGACAAGGTCTCCGAGTCCGACAGAGCGGCAGTTCAGGCTGACATCGACGCACTTAAGAACGCGCTCGGACAGCTTCCGGCAGACGGCTCCTTAAGCGACGACCAGATCGCCAACATCAAGTCTCTTCGCGAGAAGCTGACGAACTCCTCTCAGAGCGTCTTCACCAAGATGTATGAGCAGGCACAGCAGGCAAACGCAGGAGCACAGGGTGCTGCAGGTCAGAACATGGGCGGCAGCCAGAGCGCACCGCATGACGACAATGTTGTCGACGGAGACTTCAGAGAAGTCTAAGTAGCTCCGAGGGAGGGGCCCGCTTGCGGGAAGGTTCCCTGGAGGCCAAGCG
>CAMNFX010000007.1 GCA_946537585.1 uncultured Lachnospiraceae bacterium | reverse complement strand
CCAGAATGTCCTTCTCGTGAGCTTCGTAGAGAGCAGCTGCCTCGAGAGAATGATGAGTCTGGTCAAATGTGGTGATCACAAAGGGATCCTTACCTGCTGCCTGCAGCTCTGCAAGCTTCTCACGGCGCACCTGACGGACACGGTTCAGATCCATCTCCTGGTTCTGTCCGCCCTGCTTCAATTCCTTCTTTTCCTTATTCTCTGCCATTATTCAATCCTTTCACTCTTTGAAGTGCTCTCTCCAGGGAAAAAAATCGCTGATCAGATCAGCGGTTTTTTCAATACATACTCTTTTATCAGCCGGCCTTGCGGATGTCCAGTACCTTGTACTGAGCGATACCGCCGCCCGGCAGCGATACATCAACAACATCACCGATCTGATGGCCCATCAGAGCGGACCCGACCGGAGACTCGTTGCTGATCTTTCCCTTCAGGCTGTTCGCCTCTGAGGAACCGACGATCTGATACTCGACTTCCTCTTCATATTCCATATCATAGAGCATGACCTCGCAGCCTACATTTACCTTGCCGGGATCAAACTCCTCGTCAACCACGACTTCCGCGTTCTTGAGGATCGTTTCCAGCTCCACGATGCGGCGCTCGATCTCACTCTGCTCGTCCTTTGCTGCATCATAGTCCGCGTTCTCGGACAGATCGCCCTGTTCACGCGCAACCTTGATCTTTTCAGCAACTTCCTGCCGTCTGACGACCTTCAGCTCATGCAGCTCTTCCTCATATTTTTTAAGGCCAGCATAAGTGATCATTGTCTTTGCTTCTTCTTTTGCCATGACTCTCTGTTCTCCTCCATGGTTTGCTTCATGCCGAATTCTGTTTTCTTTATAAGGCATAATCCTAATCGCAAATTATATCTATAGAGCAGGCGCATGTCAACTGAAGGAAAAATTAAAAATACGTACGTTTTCCTAAACATACGCCCTTGAACAGACCTGCCTTTTCCTCATGGTCCGATCAGGAACCGGAGCGGATGCCTACATTCTCTCCACAAACGCTTTCAGCTCGTCGAGAGTAGTGATGGCATTCATTTCAGCACGAAGCTTCGCCGCTCCCGGAAGTCCCGTGGTATACCATGCAAGGTGCTTTCGCATCTCCGGGATCGCCAGCTTTTCGCCCTTATACTTTACAGCCAGCTCCGCATGGCGCACCGCCATAGCCTTCCGTTCATCAGGTGTCGGTTCAGGGAGCAGCTCACCCGTCTCAAGGTAATGCACAGTGCGTCGGATCAGCCATGGATTTCCCTTTGCCCCTCTCGCGATCGCCACACCGTCACATCCGGTCTTATCGATCATCCTTTTGGCGTCCTCCGGAGTAAAGATGTCTCCGTTGCCGAATACAGGTATGCTGACAGCCTCTTTAACCTGCCGGATCATATCCCAGTCCGCCTGTCCGCTGTACATCTGCGCCCTGGTCCTTCCGTGCAGGGTAATGGCTGCCACGCCAGCCTGCTCAGCCATTTTCGCAAACTCAACGGCATTGACATGCTGATCATCAAAGCCTTTTCGGAACTTGACTGTGACCGGCATGGGGGAAAGCACCCGGACCATCATGTCGAGGATCTGAAACGCCAGTTCCGGCTTCTTCATGAGCGCGGAGCCCTCGCCGTTGTTGACGATCTTCGGGACGGGACAGCCCATATTGACATCGATCACGTCAAAATCCGAAGCAATTTTTTCCGCCATCCGCGCCATGATCATGGGATCGGAACCGAAGAGCTGTACTGCGATCGGATGTTCATCTTCTGCTGTCTGCAGGATCAGATGATTGTTTTTGTTATTATAAAAGATTCCCTTGGCGGAAACCATTTCCGTACTCACAAGCGCTACGCCCATTTCCTCGAGCAGCACCCGGTATGCGGTGTCCGTAATGCCGGCCATCGGAGCCATGATGACATTGTTTTTTAATATAATATTTCCGAGCTTGATCAAATTATTTCTCTTTTCTGCGAATTAATTGTTTATAACAGAATATTTATCCATTGTCGAGACGAAACAGAAGCAGAAAGCCTGTCCGTTTTTTTCAGCTGACCCGACAAGGCATAATGATGCTCTCAGGCACGAAACGCCCTCGAAAACGCTTCGAGCTGTTCAAAGAGTTCGGCATTCTTTTCCTGGATCTGCCGGACTTTAAGCTCCGCGCCGATTTCATCAATCGGGTCGATCGTCTGAATGTGAAGCTTATGGTCCTGATCGTAGGAGAGCGTGATCGCTCCTCCGACATCAGAACAGTAGCTGACGCAAATGACCTTAAGCTCCCTTTTTACTTCCTCCGGCAGAATACCGAAATCGTCTTCATTAAAGTACCAGCGCATGCTCTGGGCATTTGCGCCGCATAATACTGTATCCATGCTCCTCCTTTTCCCGATCCGGAAAGCTCCCGCGGATCCGTCTGCATGATGCTGTTTCCGATCAGAGACCAAGCACTCTGATCTTCACGTTATCGGGGCTGAGGATCTTCCCCAGCACAGTAAGCAGTTCTTCCCCCGCTGCCGCAGAGAGGTCTCTCGAAAGGCGTTTGATCGCCTTTTCCTTTCGAAGATATATCACAACCGGTGTATGGCCCTGATGCTCAAACAGGATGTCCTCCAGATGAGCGCTTTCCTTTTTATAGGATGCGAGATCATCAAAAGCGATCCAGAGTTCCCTGCGGATATTATCCACCGCGCGAAGGCTGTCTGCCAGAAGGCTGGCATTTTCATCTCTGCCTATGCTTACACGTCCTGTTACAAAAATCCTGCTGTCAGGTTCTGTCAAGTCACGAAAGCGTTCGAGGGCATCCGGAAAAACCAGGACCTCGAACTGGCCGTATACGTCCTCCAGGGTGAGGAAGGCCATCTGCTTTTCCTTTTTTGTCACCTTCAGCTTGCGCTCAAGCACGATTCCCCCGCTGACAGCGGTGTCGCCCTCCTTCAGCCGGCACATACCGGTCGCTTCATCCGCACGGTAATCATATGACCAGGCCGTTACGATCTTCCGGAAGCTGTCCATGTAGGCTTCCATGGGATGGCCGCTTAAATAAATGCCCGCGGCCTCCTTCTCAAAGGCCAGAAGCTCATTGCGGTCAAACTCCGGGAGGTCCGGCATGGAATGCCGGAAGCTGTCCCTGCCCGTCTGGTCGGCAATGTCAAAAAGCGTCAGCTGTCCGGCGATCTCGGACTTGCGCCGTGACGCTGCCTCGTCGACCAGTTCGTTCATCATATAAAGCTTCTGTCTGCGGTTTCCCGGCAGCGAATCAAAAGCACCTGCCTTGATAAAGCCTTCGAGCGCCTTTCTGTTTACGGAAGCAGGCATTCTTTTGATAAAATCCTCGAGATCGTTAAATCGTCCGCTTTCTTCCCTGACTCTGACGATATCCTCGACCACTGTACGGCCTACTCCCTTAATGGCCGTAAGTCCGTAAAGGATCGTTCCGCGGCTGTTATCCTGATCAGTCAATCCCGCAGCCTTTTCACCGGTATTCCGGACAGCTGTAAACCCGTAATCTCCGGCATTGATATCCGGAGGCATCAGCTTCAGTCCGAGGCCTTTGCATGCCTGTATGTATTCCGAAGCCTTGGCCGTGTTGTCCATGACCGAGGTCATCAGAGCCGCCATGAATTCGGCAGGATAATAATATTTCAGCCACGCTGTCTGATAGGAAACGACCGCATATGCGGCAGCGTGGGATTTATTGAACGCGTAGGAGGCAAAATCCGTCATTTCATCGAAGATGTGATTTGCTGTCTGCTCGTCGATTCCGTTTGCGATGCAGCCGCGCACGCCCTCTTCTTCGCTGCCGTAGACAAAGTTCCGGCGTTCCTTCTGCATGACGCTGTGCTTCTTCTTTGACATTGCGCGCCGCACAAGGTCAGCGCGCCCAAGGGTATACCCCGCCAGCCGCTGCACGATCTGCATGACCTGCTCCTGATAAACGATGCAGCCGTAGGTCGTTGAAAGGATCGGCTCAAGCTCCGGCGTTTCATAGTGTACCGATTCCCTGTTTTCCTTTCCCCGGATATATCTCGGGATGAAATCCATGGGTCCCGGCCGGTACAGCGCAAGCCCCGCGATAATATCGTCAATACTCTCCGGCTTCAGCTCCTTCATAAAGGAGGTCATGCCGGCCGATTCAAGCTGGAAGACTCCGACTGTATCGCCCCGGGAGATCATCCGGAATACCTCCGGGTCCGTATAATCTATCGTGTCAATGTTGATGTCTTTTCCGTAGTTTCTCCTGATCTGATCGAGCGCGTGCCGGATCACGGTCAGCGTCCGAAGGCCCAGGAAATCCATTTTCAGTAGGCCCAGTTCCTCCAGTGTCGTCATCGTAAACTGAGTAACGATGGTGCCGTCCTGGTTTCGTGACAGGGGCACAAAGCGGTCGACGCGGTCCCTGGTGATCAGTACGCCGGCTGCATGCATGGAGGAATGCCGCGGGAGTCCCTCAAGGCGCTTTGACATGTCGATCAGATACCGGATCTGTCTTTCACTCTCATAGGCCTTCTTAAGCTCCGGGCTCTGGCTTAAAGCTTTGTCCAGTGTCATACCGAGCTCATTGGGAATCATTCTCGCGATCTGGTCGCACATGCTGTAGGGAAGATCCAGTGCCCGTCCCACATCCCTCACGACACCGCGCGCTGCCAGCGTCCCGAAGGTGATGATCTGTGCCACGTTGTCCTTTCCATACTTGCCGATCACATAATCGATCACTTCCTGCCGCCGTTCATAGCAGAAATCCACATCAATATCAGGCATGGAAACCCGTTCAGGATTCAGGAAGCGCTCAAAAAGCAGATCAAATCGAATGGGATCGATATTGGTGATCTCCAGGGCATAAGCAACTACTGAGCCGGCGGCGGATCCTCTGCCGGGGCCCACCGGTATGCCGTGCCGCTTTGCATAGGCGATGAAGTCGGAAACGATCAGGAAATAGTCCACGAATCCCATCGTCTCTATGGTCTTAAGCTCGTACTCAAGGCGTTCCCTTAAGTTTGTCCCGTATTTTCCTTCTCCTCCGTCTGCTGCCTGCATGCATCCGGGGTACCTTCGTTCGACGCCGTCATAGCAGAGGCGTCTTAAGTAATGATCCGCCGTTTCGCCATCGGGAACGGCAAATACGGGAAGCTTATAATTGCCGAACTCGATCTCTACATGACAGCGCTCCGCGATCCTTGCGGTATTCTCGAGCGCCTGCGGCGCGTAGCGGAACAGCTCCCGCATTTCCTCCTCGGATTTCAGATAATACTGTCCGCCTTCATAACGCATCCGGTCTGTGTCAGAGACCTTTTTTCCGGTCTGGATGCACAGAAGGATATCATGAGGCTCTGCATCCTCCGGATAAGTGTAGTGTGTATCGTTTGTCGCAATAAGGCCGATGCCGGTCTCCTGGGAGAGGCGCATCAGTCCTGCGTTGACTGTGCGCTGCAGCTCGATCCCGTGATCCTGCAGCTCAAGGAAAAAATTATCCTCTCCGAAAATATCGCGATAGCGAAGCGCTGCCTTTTTTGCCTCTTCATACAGACCGCCTCCGAGATATCTTGCCACTTCTCCGGCAAGGCAGGCAGAGCTTGCGATAATGCCCTCGTGGTAGGCCCGGAGAGTATCCAGATCCACGCGGGGCTTATAGTAAAAGCCGTCCACAAAGCCCGTGGAAACGATCTTCATGAGATTGGCATACCCCAGGTCATTTTCAGCGAGCAGGATCAGATGGTAATACCGGCTGTCGTCCTCCCTGGCCTGTTTTTCAAAGCGTGAACCGGGCGCCACATAGACCTCACAGCCGAGGATCGGTTTGATCCCCTGTTTTCTGGCCTCTTTGTAAAAGTCGATCACTCCGTACATAACGCCGTGATCTGTAATGGCCAGCGCCGTCTGTCCGAGTTCTTTCGCACGTGAAATCAGCTCGCCGATCCTGGAGGAACCGTCGAGCAGGGAGTACTGGGTATGCACATGAAGATGCGTAAATGCCATAACTGTTTCAGTATATCATATATCTTCAGAGTCGGGATAGTTCTTTGCTGACAGTGTCACTTAAGTCACTGAGCAGAAGAAAGCAGCAGGCCTCCCTGCTGCTTTCTGAAAAATAGAAGATTGTTTACTTTACTACCCGGCAAAAAACGATGAGATCGCCTCGACGGCTTCCTTTTCGTCACTGCCTTCCGCCGTAACTGTGATGGCATCCCCGCTGTAAGACACCAGCGTCATGACCCCCATGATACTCTTGGCATTGACCCGTTTGTTCTGATAGCTCAGATGGATCCTGGAGGTGAACTCGCCTGCCAGGGAAACAAGTTCAGCCATTGCCCTCTCCGTATCATGGGTCAGATTAACTACCACATCGCGACTAATCATAATAGTCCTCCCATGAATCTGACCCTGCGTTTACACCGAACTGTTTGTCCTCAGTTCATCTGCAATTTTTGCGATCTTCCGGAATCGGTGATTGATGCCTGAACGGCCTACCTCCGGTATCTTTTCGGACAGTTCCTGCAATGTCGCCTCGGGATAATCAAGCCTGAGCAGTGCGATCTCCCGCAGCTGTTCCGGAAGATCCGCAAAGCCGATCCTGTCACGGATCAGTTCAATATCTTCCACCTGCTTAAGCGACGCGGAAACGGTCTTGTTGATGTTGGCCGTTTCAAAGTTGACCCGGCGCTGAACTGTTCCGCGAAGCTCCCGTTCGACCCGGACATTTTCATAGTGCAGGAGAGCGCTGTGCGCTCCCAGCAGTGCCAGCATATCCGTGATCGCCTCACTGTCCTTCAGATATACCACCGGACGGCCCTTCCGCTGCATTTTCTTTGCAGCGATCCCGAAGCTGCCGATGGCCTTAAGAGCTTCCTCTGCTTCCTCCGAAGAATCACATACAAAATCGAGGTGATAAAGCTTGTCCGGATCGCTTACAGAGCCGGACCTGATGAAAAGAGCCATCAAAAACTCTTTTTCCCCTATCATCTCCCTGTTTTCGGTTATTTTACTATGCCGGTTTTTGAATGTAAAGTATTTATTTTTTACTTCATCCCGGGCCTCGGAAGAAAAAGACATGTTTACTGGGTATTATCGGGCTTTTACAATTCTGTACATCTTATGCACGGAATTCCTTCCCGATGGCTTGATTTCAAAAGTATTATCTGCTGATACAGCTGTGCTCGATCTTCAGGCCGTAGTCCGCATCCTTTTTCAGATGTTCGTAAACAGCCTCGGCAACCGTCACGGACCGGTGCTTTCCGCCGGTACAGCCGAAAGCGATGATCAGCTGGTTTTTGCCTTCCTCTATAAAACGGGGGATCAGAAAGTCGAGCAGGCCGTTAAGACGGTGCATGAACTCGTGCGAATCCTCATTCTGCATCACATAGTCCCGGACCTCCTGCATCAGGCCCGTTTTGGAGCGCAGTTCCTCCACATAGTAGGGATTCGGAAGGAAACGCACATCAAATACCATATCCGCATCCTGAGGGATCCCGTATTTATAGCCAAATGACAGGACTGTAACATAAAGATTCCGGAAGCTTTTATTTTCCGAAAAGATCTGCTCGAGCTGCTGCCTTAAGTCCCGGGTAAGCATCTTGGAGGTGTCGAGAACATAATCCGCCCTTTCCTTCAGCCAGGCAAGAGCCTCTCTTTCCTTTGCGATCCCGTCCTCCACATGGCCGTCTGCTGACAGAGGATGCGCTCTGCGGGTCTCCTTAAAGCGCTTCACCAGCGTCCGGTCGGAAGCATCCAGGAACAGGATCTTCATCTCACTGTCATCCCGGCTCTCATCTTCCAGAAGCCTTCTTAAGACCGTGAGCTGATCCGCGTTGCGGATATCCACGACGATGGCCGCTTTTTTATGCCTTCCCTCCTGCAGGATCTCCATGAACTTCGGGATCAGCAGGACCGGCATGTTGTCGACGCAGTAATATCCCAGATCCTCCATGGTTTTCAAAGCAACTGTTTTTCCTGCGCCTGACATTCCAGTCATAATTACACACTGCATGACTATCTCCCGATATCACTTTCTGACTTTATATGCCGCCCTTCATCTCCGCATTGACCCGTTTGAAGAATTCCTCCGGCGCGCTGTAACCCATTTTCTTGGCACGGTTGTTGACCGCGGCGCTTTCAACGATGATGGCGATATTTCTTCCCGGGCGGATCGGAATATTGTGGTACCGGATCTTGTTTCCAAGGATCTCGGTATAATTATCCTCGAGGCCCAGCCTGTCAAACTTTTTATCTTTTTTGAATTCTTCCAGATTGATGACCATATCGATGTTCTGGCTCTGCTTTACCGCTTCAAAACCGAACATGGCGCGAACATTGATGATACCGATGCCGCGGAGCTCAATAAAGTCCTTTGTCATCTCCGGAGCCACGCCGACCAGGGTCTCATCCGAAACCTTCCGGATCTCGACAACGTCATCAGAGACAAGACGGTGTCCTCGTTTCACCAGTTCCAGGGCCGCTTCGGATTTGCCGATGCCGCTGTCTCCCATAATAAGGACTCCTTCGCCGTAAACATCGATCAGGACGCCGTGCAGGGTCGTACGCGGAGCCAGAACGACCCGCAGCCATCGAAGCATTTCACTTGTGGTCTCACCGGTGGAATACGGACTGATCAGGATCGGAATGCCATGTACGCTGCAGATCTCCTGGATACCGTCACATGGAATGTAATCTCTGGTAAAGATGAAGCAGGGAATCCCTTCATAGGAAGCGATCCTGTCGATTCTCTGCCGGATCACAGGCTTTTCCAGTGTATCAAGGTACTGCTGCTCCGCCTTTCCGAAGATCATGACTCTGCCGCCCCCGAAATAATCGAAGAAGCCGGTCAGCTGCAGTGCCGGCCGTGTAAGGTTATAATTCAGGATCTTCCGGCTTGCGAGGTCGATCTCCGGCAGAAGACTCCTCATATTCATGCGTTCACAGAGGGTTTTTACATTTGCTTCCTGGTTTAAAATAGTATCTGACATGCTTTCCTCTCTTCACAGGTACCCGGACTATTACACAGTCTCATTTAAAAGGGAATATCGATTTCAAAGCTTCCCAGGAACCTGATCTCCGGTTCCAGGAGAACGCCGCTGTCTGCAAGGACCGTATCCTGCACATGGCGGATCAGGGACGCGATGTCTGATGCCGTTGCATGGTCACGGTTGATGATGAAGCCCGCATGCTTCTCGCTGACCTGTGCTCCGCCGATCCTGTGCCCCTTGAGTCCTGCATCCTGGATCAGCTTGCCCGCAAAGTAGCCCTCGGGACGTTTGAAGGTCGATCCTGCGGAAGGGTATTCAAGAGGCTGTTTTTCCTTCCTGAGGCCTGCGATCTCATCCGTACGTTTCTGGATCTCAGCCGGATCCCCTTTCTGAAGAACGATCTCAGCGCGGCTGATGATATAGCCTTCATCCATCAGGCTTGAGCCCCGGTAACGGAATTCGATCTCATCTCTTCCGAGCTTTTTCACTTCTCCCTGACGGGTGATCACCTCGACTGAACGGACCACATCCTTCATTTCCCGTTCAAAAGCACCGGCATTCATGATGCAGGCACCGCCGATACATCCCGGGATCCCTGCAAGAGACTCAAAACCGGTCCCTCCGAACTTCACGGCAAAGCTGCCTATGGAAGCCATGGTGCAGCCGGCACCGGCATCCATGATGAGTTCATCGCCGATATACTCATATCCGAGCATCGTGAAAGCGGTTCCGTCATTCCTGCCGAGATCAATGATCACGCCGTGATAGCCATCGTCGGAGACAAGCATGTTGGAGCCGTTTCCGAGAATATAATACGGGATCCCGTTTCTTTCCAGATAACGGACCAGTGCCGCTGTTTCCCCGGCGTTTCTCGGAATGATGTAATAATCCGCCGGTCCGCCCACCCGGAAGGTGGTATGCAGCGCCATGGGCTCATTTTTCCGGATCACACCGCCTGTCAGTTTTCGAATGTTCTGGATGTTCATTTCTTTTTCAGTCGTATTCTTTTAATAATTCTTTTTCTTTTTCGATCTTGCCCGGATCCGAATTCATAAACAATACAGATCCTCGGCCTGTCTGATCATCTTTTTCGAAGGAGCATCCGTCCGCCTCCAGCAATGCCTTTGTCGCTTCCGCTACCTGGATCGCAGCATCATAAAAGCGGATCTTCTTATCAAAGCATGCCTGCAGCTCCTCCCGGACAAACGGAAAATGCGTGCAGCCGAGAACAATACAGTCCGTATCCTTCCGGAAGGGCCTAAGCACCTCTCTCAGATACTGCTCAAACTTTTCTCTGTCCGGATTCTGCCCTTCCACAAACGGAACGATTCCGGTTGCTGCAAGCAGAGAGATCTCTGCCCGGCCTTTCAGCTCTTCAAGCTGTGCTTTCAGCCGTTTGCCCCGGATCGTCGCTGTGGTTCCAAGCACCAGGATCTTTTTCCCCGGATTCTCGCGGACTGCCCAGCGTACGGCAGGCTCTATACCCACAAAACGCTGATCCGGAAATCTCTCCTCCAGCTTCTCAAGCGCCTCTGAGGTTGTCGTGTTGCATGCGATCACAAAACATTTGATCTTGTCTTTTTCCAGGATCCTTCTGCAGACCTCCGAAGTCAGTTCCAGGAGCTCCCCGGCAGATTTTTCGCCATATGGAGCGTTGGCGGAATCCCCGTAAAATATATATTTTTCATCCGGCATCAGCTTCTGAAGCTGCTTCAGGACTGTAAGTCCTCCGAAGCCGGAATCGAAAACTGCTATACTGCTCATTACATACCATTAAAGGATGTAGCATCATACATCCTTCTCATACCTTCCTTAAGCTCTCCGGGAGCATTCCCGGAGTATGTCTTCGTATCATAACACAAACCGGATGAATTGTATAGCTGAAGCATCTGCCAAAAAATTATCCTATTTCTTAAATAGAAACAGTTCATTCTTCCCCAACGTGCTATAATTATGCCAGTTGATTTATTTTCATAAACTATTTGTTATGGAGGATATTACTATGACCGATATGTTCGCACCGTTGATAGAGAAGCTTAAAAAAGAGCCGAAGACCATCGTCTTCACCGAGGGCAACGACCCCCGTATCCTTGAGGCTGCTGCCCGCCTCCTGAAGGATGATATCCTGAAGGTCGTTATGGTCGGCAACACTGCCGAGGTCAAAAAGGCGGCTGCAGAAGGCGGCTTCGATATCTCCAAGGCTGAGATCGCTGACCCCGATGCCTGCGATTACTTTGATGAGATGGTACAGAAGATGGTCGAGCTCCGCAAGGGCAAGATGACTGCCGAGGAGTGCGCTGCCACCCTGAAGAAGTCCAACTATTTCGGAACCATGCTGGTCAAGATGGGCAAGGCTGACTGCCTGCTCGGCGGCGCTACCTACTCCACTGCCGATACCGTTCGTCCCGCGCTGCAGCTGATCAAGACCAAGCCCGGCGCCACCCTCGTAAGCTCCTGCATGATCATGGACCGTCAGGGCGGTGAGGAGCACCTGCAGAGAATTGCCTGCGGTGATGTCGCGATCAACATCGACTATACCGACACCATCGACAAGGCCACCGGCGAAGTCAAGCAGACCGCTGCCGAGAAGCTCGCTGAGGTCGTTGTTGCTACCGCTGAGACCGCTCAGATCTTCGGTATCGACCCGAAGGTTGCCGTATTAAGCTTCTCCACCAAGGGTTCCGGCAAGGGCGGCACTGTCCAGCTCAGCCATGATGCCACCATCATCGCTCAGGAGAAGGCTCCGCAGTTCGATATCGACGGCGAGCTGCAGTTCGACGCTGCTGTTTCCATGGATGTTGCCAAGGTCAAGTGCAAGGATTCCAAGGTTGCAGGCCGCGCAAACGTCTTCATCTTCCCGAACCTTGAGTCTGCAAACATCGGTCATAAGATGGCACAGCGTGTCGGCGGCTATGATGCATACGGCCCGATCCTTCAGGGTCTGAACGCACCGATCAACGACCTTTCCCGCGGCTGCAATGCCGAGGAGGTCTACAAGCTCAGCCTGATCACTGCCTGCCAGAAGTAATATTTCTTTCACTTAAGGTATACAGGGGATGCCGGAAACGGCATCCTCTTTTTGTTTTCCTTTCAACTGGTACTTTCTTCAGCTTATGTTAAAACAATCACAAAAAATCCAATTTTGTCATTTCTCATTTCCAAATGTTGTGGTATAGTAGGCAATGGTGGATTTTGGCGTCAGTCCCTGAGGGCCTCTTAAGTTTCCATAATACAGGCCGTCCGGTGACCGGATCCCGGGACTTGCGCTGTAATGAAGTTTCCGCTTTCGGAAGCTCATACCGTAGCTGTAAATTTTTTCAAGGAGGATTTATAAATGAAAAAATACGTCTACCTTTTCAAAGAAGGCAATGCAGATATGCGCAACCTTCTCGGAGGTAAGGGTGCTAACCTTGCAGAGATGACCAATCTCGGCCTTCCGGTACCGCAGGGCTTTACTATTTCTACCGAAGCCTGCACGCAGTACTACGAGGACGGCCGTCAGATCAATGATGACATCATGCAGGAGATCATGGACAATGTCAAAAAGATGGAAGAGATCAACGGCAAGAAGTTCGGCGACAAGGTCAATCCGCTGCTTGTTTCCGTTCGTTCCGGTGCCCGTGCTTCCATGCCCGGCATGATGGATACCATCCTGAACCTTGGCCTTAATGACGAAGTTGTTGAGGCTATGATCAAGGGCAATCCCGATCCCAAGTTTGAGCGTTTCGTATATGACTCCTATCGCCGTTTCATCCAGATGTTCTCTGATGTCGTCATGGAAGTCGGCAAGAAATATTTTGAGCAGCTCATCGATGAGCTGAAGGCCGAAAAGGGCGTTGTTTATGACGTAGACCTGACCGCTGAGGATCTCAAGAACCTCGCAGCCAAGTTCAAGGCCGAATATAAGAAGCAGATCGGCGAGGACTTCCCGTCTGATCCGGTCGTACAGCTGAAGGAATCCATCAAGGCAGTCTTCCGTTCCTGGGACAACCCGAGAGCAAATGTTTACCGCCGCGACAATGATATCCCCTATTCCTGGGGCACTGCTGTCAACGTCATGCCGATGGTCTTCGGCAACCTGAATGAGAACTCCGGAACCGGCGTTGCATTCACCCGTGATCCCGCTACCGGCGAGAAGAAGCTGATGGGCGAGTTCCTGACCAACGCACAGGGCGAGGACGTCGTCGCCGGTATCCGTACCCCGATGCCGATCGCAGAGATGGCCAACAAGTTCCCGGCAGCTTATGAGCAGTTCCTTGAGGTCTGCAAGAACCTGGAGACCCATTACCGCGACATGCAGGATATGGAGTTCACCGTTGAGAACGGAAAGCTCTACATGCTGCAGACCAGAAGCGGCAAGAGAACCGCACAGGCAGCTCTGCAGATCGCCTGCGATCTGGTAGACGAAGGCCTTCGTACTCCGAAGGAAGCGGTTGCCATGATCGATCCGCGTAACCTTGACACCCTGCTTCATCCGCAGTTTGATCCGAAGGCCTTAGCTTCCGCAACTCCGGTCGCAAAGGCTCTCGCTGCATCACCGGGTGCTGCATGCGGTAAGATCGTCTTCTCTGCTGAGGATGCAAAGGCATGGAAGAAGAACGGCGAGAAGGTCGTTTTAGTCCGTCTTGAGACTTCCCCTGAGGATATCGAGGGTATGAAGGCATCCCAGGGTATCCTGACTGTCCGCGGCGGCATGACCAGCCACGCAGCTGTCGTTGCCCGCGGCATGGGCACCTGCTGCGTATCCGGCTGCTCTGAGATCGCCATGGATGAGGAAAACAAGAAGTTCGTTCTTGCCGGCAAGGAATATCATGAGGGTGACTGGATCTCCCTTGACGGTTCCACCGGTAAGATCTATGACGGTATTATTCCGACCGTTGACGCTTCCATCTCCGGTACCTTCGGCCGCATCATGGGCTGGGCTGATGAATTCCGTGCCCTGAAGGTCCGTACCAATGCCGACACGCCGCGTGATGCAAAGAACGCAAGGAACCTCGGTGCCGAGGGTATCGGCCTTTGCCGTACCGAGCACATGTTCTTCGATTCCGACCGTATCGGACCGTTCCGTGAGATGATCTGCGCAGATACTCTCGAGGAGCGCGTCAAGGCTCTTGCAAAGATCGAGAAGTTCCAGCAGGAAGACTTCGAGGGCATTTACGAGGCTATGGAGGGCACCCCGGTCACCATTCGTTTCCTGGATCCGCCGCTTCATGAGTTCGTTCCGACCGAAGAAGCCGACATCGAGGCTCTGGCAAATGCTCAGGGCAAGACTGTAGAGCAGATCAAGAACATCATCTCCTCTCTGCATGAGTTCAACCCGATGATGGGTCACCGCGGCTGCCGTCTGGCTGTCACCTATCCGGAGATTGCTGAGATGCAGACCCGTGCCGTCATCAAGGCTGCTCTTGCCGTCAACAAGCGCAAGGGCTGGAAGATGGTTCCCGAGATCATGATCCCGCTGGTCGGTGAGGTCAAGGAATTCAAGTATGTCAAGGATATCGTCATCAAGACCGCCGACAAGGTCATCAAGGAGTCCGGTGAGGAGCTCAAGTACATCGTCGGCACCATGATCGAGATCCCGAGAGCAGCTCTTACCGCTGACGCGATCGGCGCTGAAGCAGCATTCTTCTCCTTCGGTACCAATGACCTGACCCAGATGACCTTCGGCTTCAGCCGCGATGATGCCGGCAAGTTCCTCGGCGCATACTACGACAAGAAGATCTATGAGAACGATCCGTTCGCAAAGCTGGACCAGATCGGCGTAGGCAAGCTGGTTGATATGGCCTGCAAGCTTGGCCGCAGCGCAAATCCGGATCTCCATCTCGGTATCTGCGGCGAGCACGGCGGCGATCCGTCCTCTATTGACTTCTTCCACAGAGTCGGTCTGGATTATGTATCCTGCAGCCCGTTCCGTGTTCCGATCGCACGTCTTGCAGCCGCACAGGCAGCGATTGCAAATCCGAGAGCATAAGCTTTCCGGTTTTTACGAAACGACCATGATAGTAATGCTCCCTTTCACGATAAGTGAAGGGGAGCATTTTTCATGTCCATTCATTCAGTTTACGCCGGAAAGGCACTGCTGATCAAAGTTCATGTTTTACAGCATACATATTTCTGAAATTCTGAATTCAGCTTTCGCTCCAGCACCAGCAGTAGGCCTGCGTGCGGGCGGCAAAGGCTTCCGTCTTCAGCAGTTCCCGTACCTCTTCTTTTGTGTACCATCCGGAAAGGATTTCTTCGTCAGAGAAGGGGCTCGGAGAAAACTCTCCCCTGGCTGTTCCCTTTAATACGACGCTTTTTTCATTCGTAAGGCCAATGGCGTTGTAGCTCGGCGCCAGTCTTCCGTCAATGCTGATAAGCGTAAGGCCGGTCTCCTCTTCCAGCTCTCTTGCTGCAGCAGTCTCCGGTGTTTCCCCCGGATCGATCAGACCGCCCGGAAAGTTATAGACCCAGCGGCCGACCGCCATCCTGAACTCCCGGTTTAAAAGGATCCTCTCTCCTCTCTCATCCGTCATGATCAGGACCACAGAATCCGTGATCTGATTCTGCAGATCCTCGATCGTATGCATCTCCTTGTCCCGGCTGAACATCTCATAGATCTTCTCGCCGCCGTCATTTGTCCTATAGACGATATCATAACGGGTAAGGTACTTTCCCTCATGGACTTTAATAATATCCTTCAGCTGCATGGCTCTGAATATCCCCCTTCTCCTTTGGTGTTTCTGCTATTGTATCCCCGAAGCGGCGCCGATGGCAAGAAAATTCCTGCAGCATGAACCGCCCTGCTGAAGACAGCAGAAAACTCCCGGCAGGCCGGGATCAGGTATTGCTCTGCCGCAGGAGGGACCCGTTATGTCCAGAAATCATGACCTGATCTATTGTTCGGAAGAATTGAAGAATGCAGCTGAAACAGTCATTATTGAAAAAGGATGAAGCTCTTAAAGATCCCCGCCGCGGAGTTCATCCGCGCCATGCGGGAGGATTTCCGGCTGGTGCAGAGCTTCGTCATTTTGCTTAATTTAAGCTCTTGTTTTTGATATTTTTTAACAAAAATGTGAGTTTTCGGACATTTGCCCTGTTATAATCTTTCAAGATGTTATAGGATATTATTATCAATATTTATATTCAATCGGATGAGCACAGCCAATTGAGGGGGAAGGCAAGCTGTTTCCGGTTGTCTTTGACAGCAACAGTAATTTTAGGATGATATGTGAAAGGGGTGTATGGATTTATGAGTACTGAAACAAAGAAGGCCAATGGCCTGGCATTACTGCCGTTTGTTG
>CAMNFX010000006.1 GCA_946537585.1 uncultured Lachnospiraceae bacterium | reverse complement strand
GTGCTGCTTAACTGCATCGACATGCTGGGATTCTCCGCACCGGAGAAGATGTGAGCGCATAAGCTCCGGACGAATGACGCAGATGCCATATGCCTGCATAATGGCAGATGCGGACATTTGGACTGGCAACGGACATGAGGAAAAAAGACACGCGAACAAAGTGAGCGGGGCGATTTCCGAATGTCCGTGAGTGCTGCGAGAACGCGAAGCGTGGAGCAGCACGCAGCTTATGCAACAGAACCATTATTGAGAAAAGAGGACCACCTTGTACGAGAACATCATTGTTGAAACCGGCGACGGCATTGAACTGATCACCTTAAACCGCCCGCATGTTTTAAACGCGCTTAATATTGATGCGGTCAGCGAGCTTCGGGATGCGATCGAGTATGCTTCCCAGACGGAAGAGATCAAAGTCGTGGTCATCCGGGGAGCAGGAGACAGGGCCTTCGCGGCCGGCCAGGATATCGAGGAGATGCAGGCAGAGACGCCCGCAGAAGGCCGCTCCATGATCGCCAACGGGCATGCGCTGATGCGTGAGATCGAGATGCTCCCAAAGCCTGTGATCGCTGCGATCAACGGCTATGCCTTCGGAGGCGGGTTTGAGCTTGCTCTTGCCTGTGATATCCGTATCGCTGCGGACAACGCGGTCTTTGCCTTTCCGGAGCCGTCCCTCGGCGTGATCCCGGGATATGGCGGTGCAGTCCGCCTTTCCAAGCTGATCGGAGTGAGCCGCGCGCAGTATTTCTGCATGACGGAGGAATGGATCAATGCGCAGAGAGCCTACGACATGGGCCTGGTCGGCAAGATCACAAAGCCCTCGGAGCTGATGGATGAAGCTGTCAGGATGGCACAGAATATGATGAAAAAGTCCCTGGCCTCCCAGACTGCGTTAAAGCGTCTGATCCGCGACGGCATGGACATGACCCTTGAGGATGCCCTGAGTTATGAACGCAAGCTCTTTGACGGGGTATTTTCCTCACAGGAAAGAGTCGACCGTATGGCAGCCTTCCTCGCAAAGCGAAAGAAAAAATAAGCAGGACGAATACAGCGGGGGTCCCCGGACAGCAGGCGCCGGGCGTATTCAGAAGAACGCGGAGCATTCTATCCGTTTAAGTTACGGCTTTATCAGTAAAGCAAAAGATCATCAAAGTATACAGTACCCGGAGTCGGATGACGATCCGGGTATTTTTCTGTTTTTTCTTTATTCGTCCGTGTACTTTTATACGTTCAATTGATATAATAGTACACGGTAGCGCAAAAGCAGAGCTCCTTTGAGCCTGTGCCTGCGTGTGCAGGAATAATGCCTGCAGCAATCATGTTTACCGGCATTTATACCGGTGCAGTAATTCCACCAGAAAGGAAGTATAAAGAGATGAGAGTTGGATTTGTCGGACTTGGTATTATGGGAAGCCCCATGTGCAAGAACATTCTGAAGGCCGGTTTTGACCTTGATGTATTTGCTCTTGAAGAGGATGTCATTGCTGAATTTGTAAAGCTTGGCGCAAAGAGAGCTACCTATGCTGAGATGGGCGCAGAGTGCGACATCTGCATGGTCATGGTCCCCACCGGCGCGATTTCCAAGTCCGTTATGTTCGGACCGGACGGATTTGCGTCCACCGCAAAGCCCGGCACGATCTTTGTAGACTTAAGCTCTGTTACTGCAGCTGAGTCCCGTGACTGCTACGCCCTTGCTGAGGAGAAGGGACTTAAGTTCCTCGATGCTCCGGTTTCCGGCGGAGAGCCCAAGGCAATCGACGGCACACTGGCGATCATGGTCGGCGGCGATCAGGATGCATTTGACAAGGTAAAGCCCGTATTTGATGCATTCGGTTCTTCCGCACTGCTGGTAGGCCCCTCCGGCGCAGGCTCCATCACCAAGCTGGTCAACCAGATCATCGTCAACAACAACATCGCGGTTGTCGGCGAGGCCTTCACATTTGCAGCCAAGGCAGGCGCAGATCCCGTCAAGGTATATGAGGCAATCAGAGGCGGACTTGCAGGCAGCGTAGCCATGGATGCAAAGCTTCCGATGATGGTGGCACGCAACTTCAAGCCCGGCGGAACCATCAAGGTCAACCATAAGGACCTTACCAACGTCTTAAAGACCGCTCATGCGATCGACTGCCCGGTTCCGTATACCGCAATGCTGTATGAGATCTTCCAGTCACTGAAGGTGGCAGGACATCTCATGGACGACCAGGCAAGCATGGTCACCTACTTCGAGAAGCTCGCAGACGTTACTGTCGAGAGCAAGTAAGGATAGGAGCAGAATACTTAAAATGGAGCCTGTCTCATCTGAGGCAGGCTCATTTTATACAGCGGCAGATATGCGTGAGCTTCGCGATGCTTCGTTGCGCAGCAACTCACGCATCGCTAACAAGCATTCGCAAATCGCCCCTCTTGCTTTCGCTGCGAGAGGCTTTTTTGCTCATACTTGTTGCCTCATCAAGCGTCGGATTTACTGTGCGTATATCATACGCCCATAAATTCGACGCTTTCTGAGAGCTCATGCAATAAAAAAAGCCTCTCAGCAAAAACTGAGAGGCTTCACAGCGCTACAAGGATTCGAACCTTGAAATGACGGAGTCAGAGTCCGCTGCCTTACCGTTTGGCTATAGCGCTATATCCCGCACCTGACGTGCGAAAGTAATTATAGCATATTCTTTGGATTCGTCAAGAGTAAATTTTGAAAAATATAAAGCAGCCGTGTTTTGCGGAGAAGTGTATTAAAAATCACTCTTTTACCTTGAATTTTACACGAAAAGTGGGGCTCAGGTGCCATATCAGGGGTAAAAAAAGGTCATTTTCTTGAAAAAAGACAAAAAGAGTGATATGATGGACTCACTGATTTGTCAGAAAGGGAGTATCCAAAAGCATCATGGATAAACGTTACATACTTTTTGACCTGGACGGCACACTTACGGATTCCTACGAGGGCATCATCAACGCATTCATTTATACCCTCGAGCATATGGGGATCGAGCCCAGGCCGGATACATATCGCAAGTGCATCGGACCGCCGGTGGCCTGGTCACTGCAGACCTTTTACGGCATGAATGAAGAACAGGCAGCTGAGGGACTGCGTCTGTTCCGTGAATACTATGATGCCAAAGGATGCTTTGAGAATTTCCCCTACATCGGCATAGAGGAAATGCTTCAGGTACTGAACGCGCACGGCAAGAAGCTGATGGTTGCCACAGCAAAGCCTGAACACATGGCAGTACGGATCCTGGAGCACTTCGGACTGGCTGATTATTTCTGCTTTATTGCCGGCATCACCCAGGATAAATCCATTCCGGATGATCCGAATGCCCGCGCGACCAAGGAGGAGGTCATCCGATATATCCTCCGCACCAACGGTATACTCGATCCCGAGAATGCCGTGATGGTGGGAGACAGAGGCGGAGATATCCGTGCAGCGCGGATGTTCGGACTGCAGACCATCGGGGTCGCCTATGGTTACGGCACCGAAGAGGAGCTGAGAGCAGCCGGCGCGGATCATATCGCCGATACACCGGAAGCAGTCGGAAAGATCGTCGTGCTGTCCTGAGACTGAAAAACGGGAATAGAAAGGGGACGGATGTCTCCCTTTCATGAAAATAAATATACCTGAAGAAACGCAGCGGCTGATGATAAACTGTCAGCCGCTGTTTTATATGCTGTAAAGCCGATATTCACAATGAAGAAAGGGTTTGGAACCGTATCAGCCCCTGTGGTTTCGGTGAGGCTTTTCATGATCGGCGGAAGTGATCTCTCCCAGTCCGCAGCCTAAGTATCTGCACAGGATCTCGAGCGTATGAAGCGAGACCGGCTTGTCATGACGCAGGCGCTGCAGGGTGGAAGGCGAGATGATACCGGATGTGATGAGCTCGCTCAGCTTAATATTCTTTTGTTTCAGCATAATGAAGAGCTTTTGATATTTCATCGTCCGTTTCCTCGATGAGGTCCATCAGATCCGCAGGCTGGCAGTCTAAGAGCTCACAGAAGCGGTCGATCGTTGCGGTACGTACATATTCATTGCGCTTCAGTTTCTGAAGCGTGGCCGCATTGATCCCGAAATCGTTGATCAGACTGTACTGAGACCAGCCTTTCTTTTCTACTTTTTCCCAGAGCTTACGATAGCTGATCATGGGAGTTCTCCTGATAGTGGATGAAACGTAAATATGCCGTGTGTAGATATTATACATAAGCCGCAGTACATCTGTACAGTGTTTATGATTTGTTATTGTACAAAAAATGTGCAAATATCCGGCCGCAGGCGATTTTCTTCGCCGAAGGGTATTGCAACTGATCTTCAATAGCAATATAATATTTAGAACATTATTGAATAAAAAACCGAAATGAACTTTTCTTCGGTTAAAACAAAAGGAAGTATAAACAATGGCAGATTATAATCAGGAGCAGGGGAAGCGCCTGCTTATCCTTGCGTCGGCTTCGCCAAGACGCAGGGAACTGATGCAGCGTCTGCTGCGTCCCTTTGTTACGGAAGTATCCGATGCCGTGGAAACGGTGCCTTCAGAGATCGCGCCTGCTGATACGGCGGAGTATCTCTCGGGAATAAAAGCAGAAGAAGTCTTCCGAAAGCATCCTGATGAAGAGGTCGTAGTGATCGGATCAGATACGATCGTGCTGTTAGACGGCGTGATCTTCGGAAAGCCGAAGGATGCCGGGGACGCAAAACGCATGCTGCGTGCTTTAAGCGGCAGGACCCATGAGGTGCGGACGGGGGTTACGATCCTCTGGAGAAAAAACATTGACAGTCATCCGACAGAGGGAAGCCTTCATTTTACTTCATCAACGGGTGTCAGCTTTTATGAGCTTGACGACGACGAGATCGATGCATATGTCGCGACCGGCGAGCCGATGGACAAGGCCGGAGCCTATGGCATCCAGGAAGAGGGCGCGCTGCTGGTAGAAAAGATCAATGGTGATTATTATACGGTAATGGGATTTCCCATTGCCGAGGTGAACAGGAGGCTCAGACAGTATGAACTTTAAGTCCGTGATCAGAGCTGCGCTGGCAGCTGCTGCAGTCAGTGCGGTCTTTTCCTTTCAGGCATTGGCAGACTATGCCACCTATTCCTCTTCGGGAGATCTTCCGGCAGGCTCCGCGCAGGAGAGCAGCGGCACGCCCGGCGTGATCTATGCGCCCGGTGTGACGCCGGGGCATTCCGGAACCCCTCAGGGTGTTGTGACAGATTATTCCTATCTCTATAACAACGGGAATACCGCAGAAACACAGACACCCCAGGCACAGCCGGCACCGGCTCCCGCAGTACTGCCGGAACAGGCTGCACAGCCTGAAACCGCTCCGGCTTCTTCCGCGGCTGCCCCTGCGGAGCTTCCTGCACAGGAACCGACCGATGCGGCTTCCCAGCAGACCCAGGCTGCTGCGCAGACCGGCGTCGACGGCAATCCGAATCTGATCATGAGCAACGGCAGGGCGATCGATGTGACGAAGCCGATGGTAGCGCTCACCTATGATGACGGACCCCAGACAAATGCAGGAAACCGCATTATGGATGTATTCGCCCGCTACGGACAGCGCGCCACCTTTTTCATGGTAGGCGACCGTGTTTCTTCCCGCGCCGCAGAGGTACAGCGTATGGTCGCGGAGGGACACGAGGTAGCCAACCACACATACAGCCACACCTATCTCAATAAAGTAGACGCGGCAACGATCCGGAAGCAGGTGACCGCCTGCAACGATATCATTGAACAGGTCACCGGCGTGCGGCCGACGATCATGCGGCTTCCCGGCGGAAACAAGAACAGCACTGTTCTGCAGAATGTCAATATGCCGATCATTCTCTGGAATATCGATACCCTCGACTGGAAGACCAGAAACGCGCAGTCAACGATCAATGCGGTCGTCGGTCATGTGCATGACGGCGATATTGTCCTGATGCATGAGCTTTACGACGCAACGGCGACGGCTACGGAAACGATCGTTCCGACGCTGGTGGGACAGGGCTTCCAGCTGGTGACGGTATCGGAGCTGGCAGCGATCCGCGGCGTGCAGCTTGTACCGAATCAGGTGTACTACAGCTTTAAATAAGTATTGTTTACAGAGTGATTAAATATCGGCTGATCGAGTTTGATGGAATTTGGAGGTAAATATGCTGAAGCGTGACCTGTATCTGAAGAAACTGGAAATGTATACCGGCAGAGACGTGGTGAAGATCATCACCGGCGTCCGCCGCTGCGGAAAGACCACGCTGATCCGTCAGTTTATCGAGGAACTCAGGGAGAACGGCATCCAGGAGGAAAACATCATCTATCTGAACTTTGAGGGAATGATCTATACCTATCTCACAAGGACGGAAAGCCTTCGGGAAATGCTCAGCGAGTTTATCCGTCAGGCAAGCGGACGCTGCTATATTTTCCTTGACGAGATCCAGAACGTGGAGAACTGGGCCCAGGTAGCTGCGGAGCTGATGAATCTTTTTGACTGTGAGCTCTTTGTCACGGCTTCCAACAGCTCGGTATTTCAGCCTGACTTTGCCTCGATCCTGGGTTACCGCTATGTGAAGATCGATGTCTACCCGTTCAACTTCAGTGAGTTTCTCGAGATCACGGCCGGCGAAGAAGGACACCATGAGGAAGAAGGCGTGGTCATGCGCACGAAGGATGAGCTGTTCAGAGAATATCTCGAACGCGGCAGCATGCCGGGCGTCTATGCCCTCAGGGATGCCTCTGCAGGAAAGGATTATCTCAGCAATCTCTACAGCGCGATCCTGCTTAAGGATGTGGTCCAGTGCAACAAGCTCAGAGATATTTCCCATATCGACAAGATCATGGAGTACATCCTGAACCATATCGGAGAGACCTTCTCTCCCAAGGCGATCCGGGATTATGTAAAACAGCAGGGCGTTACGATCTCTGTGGATACCGTGTATTCCTTCCTGGATGCGCTGACGGGAGCTTTCCTCCTGCATAAGGTGCCGAGATATGACATCAAGGCGGACAGGGAGCTCGAGACGCAGGAAAAGTATTATATCTGCGATCTGGCCATGCGCAACGCCGTTATGGGCGATGAGGGCGTCGCCGAGGAGGCGATGCTGGAGAGCTCGCTTCTCATGGAGCTCCTGGTCAGAGGCTTCACGGTCTATGTCGGCAAGCAGGGTGCAGCCCAGATCGATTTTATGGCGGTCAAGGGAGAGGACAGGACCTACTTAAACTGCTGCGGTTCGATCGAAGAGAAAGAAGCCGTAAAACGCGAATTCGGTCCGCTGACCCGTATCCGCGACAATTATTTCAAGATGGTGCTGACGATGGATCCGGAAACCAAGGTAAACAAGGGCGGCATCATCAACTATCCGCTGGTCAGCTTTCTTTCACAGGGATAAAAAACCGAAAGGCAGGTAAACGGGCTTTTCCGGCTTCCGGTAAGACGAAGGCCCGGCAGCTTTGATTCCGGCACAGAAAACGGGCGGCTCACATGAGCCGCCCGTCATTACTGCAGTTTTTTATGGAAAAGGCGATCAGCCTTCCGGCTCGATCAGACCATAGGTATTATTCTTTCTCTTATAGACAACACAGGTCTCATCCGTTTCCGCATCCTTGAATACGAAGAAGTTATGGCCGAGCAGATCCATCTGCAGGCAGGCCTCTTCGGGGGACATGGGCTTGAAATCGAATTTCTTGACTTTCTCAATGCGGATCTCGCCCTCGTCATCGACTGCCTCTTCTTCCTCTACAAAGAGAGAAGAGAAGGACTCCGCGCTCTGTGTCTTGTCGATCAGTCTGGTGCGGTGACGGCGGATCTGGCGCTCCAGCACTTCTTCTACCAGGTCGATGGAGACGTACAGATCGTCCGACTTCTCCTCGGCCCGGATGATGGAGCCCTTGATCGGGATGGTGACCTCTATGGTGTATGTATCTTTCTGTTTGGACAGTGTTACATTTGCGACGGTGTCTTCCTTGAAGAACTTGCCGAGTTTGCCCAGCTTCTTGGTGATCTGCTCCTCGGTCTTATCGCTGACGTTGATGTTGCGTCCGGTGATATTGAACTTCATAAATACACTTCCCTTCGTAAAAAGCTGATAAATACGGTTTAAAATATTCCAGACCGCATTCATTGCACCTTCAGTATACCACAGAAAAGAATTTCCTTCGACTGTTTTGTACCTGAAAAGAAATCTTTTTTCCTTTTGTTTATGATATACTTTTCCGGAGAGGAGACGCCATGAAACGTAGAGACAAAACCAATTATTATCTGGATCTTGCGGATGTTGTCTCCAAGCGGGGCACCTGCTTAAGACGCAATTTCGGGGCGGTCATCGTAAAGAACGATGAGGTGATCTCCACCGGATATGTCGGTGCGCCGCGCGGAAGAAAGAACTGTTCGGATCTCGGTGTCTGTGTGCGGCAGAAAATGCAGATCCCGCGGGGGGAGCGCTATGAGCTCTGCCGGAGCGTGCACGCGGAGGCCAATGCCATTATCAGCGCTTCCCGTGACAAGATGATCGGAAGCACTCTGTACCTTTCGGGAAGGGAAGCGGAAACAAACGAATATGTCCGAAATGCCTGCTGCTGCTCCATGTGCAAGCGCATGGTGATCAATGCCGGCATTGAGCGGGTGATCGTAAGGGATGACGATACGTCCTACCGGGTGATCGATGTCAGCGAGTGGATCGGGGACGACGAATCCCTGCAGGGGACATTCGGTTACTGAGTACGAACTATGATGTCCTAAGAATACTTAAGGCGGCCCGGCACTTCTTCCGGCACTGCTTTCTTAAGTATCTATAAAAGAAACATTAAATCAGAAGCTGACGCTGCCGCTTAACTTGACTTTGCCAAGAATTGGTGGTAGCTTTTAAAGACGCGACTATATCTGTTTATGTATGGCACTCCGTAAATCAGAGTGATTTTCGGATGCTGTATACTATTTTTATTTGTAGACTGTATGACAGCTTCATACAATAAAGAATTCTATCTGGACCTTCTGCAGAAGATGCTGAAGGTCAACCGTTTCGAAGAGTCAGTTAAGGCACTTTATGCGAGGGGCCTGATCCACGGTACTCTTCATCTTTGTGTGGGCGAAGAGGCCTCCGTGGTCGGAAGCACCGCCGCACTCAAAAAAGACGACTATATTCTGACAACACACCGCGGACACGGTGAGTGCATCGGGAAGGGCGTGGACGTAAAGCCGATGATGGCTGAGATCCTCGGACGTGCTTCGGGAACAAACGGCGGCATCGGCGGCTCCATGCATATCTGCGATAAAAGCTGCGGCGTGATCGGCTCGAACGGCATCGTGGGTGCCGGCGTGCCCACTGCCTGCGGCGCGGCGCTTTCCATCAGGCTGAAGAAGATCCCGGACCGCGTATCCGTCAGCTTTTTCGGGGACGGAGCGGCCAATTCCGGTGCTGTGCTTGAATCCATGAATCTGGCAGGCGCCTGGAAGCTGCCGGTGATCTTTATCCTGGAGGACAACCATTACGCCGTTTCCACGCCGGTGGAAAGATCCGCGGCGGATCCTGACTTCAAAAAGCGCGGGACCGCATTCGGCTTTCTTACCTGTGAGGCGGACGGCAACGATGTACTTGAAGTCTATGAGACCGTCAGCAGGGCCAGGGCTGCCGTACTTGAAGAGGGCAGACCTGCTTTTGTGATCCTGCATACCTACCGCATTTCCGGCCATTCGAGATCGGATCAGAATGTTTACCGCACGGAGAAGGAAATGCAGTACTGGAAGGATAACGGACCGATCGTCCGTTTCCGTGACTTCCTCCTGAAGGAAGAGATCTTCAGCGAAAATGAACTGGAGACGATCGAAGCGGCAGCAGAGCGCGAGATGAAGGACGTTGTCAGCTGGGCTCTGCGTCAGCCCTATCCGGAACCGGACGGTATGGAGGAACGAGTCTACGTCTGATTCCGGCATTAACCATGGAGACCGATTTCATGCAGAATGAAACTAAAATCATAACCTACCGGGAAGCTGTCCGGGAAGCCCTGCAGGAGGAAATGGCACTCGATGACGATGTGATCCTCATGGGAGAGGATATCGGTATCTACGGCGGAGGCTTTGGAGCGACCTGCGGACTTCTCGAACGATTCGGGAAGGACCGGGTGCTTGAAACGCCCATCTCCGAGACAGCCTTCGTCGGAACGGCGATCGGAGCTGCCGTGACCGGTATGCGGCCTGTCGTGGAGCTGATGTTTTCCGATTTCATGTCGGTCTGCTGGGACCAGATCATGAATGAAGCAGCCAAGATGCACTTTATGTATGCCGGAAGCCTGAAGGTCCCGCTGGTGATCCGGGCTGCGGCAGGAGGAGGCACCGGTGCGGCCGCACAGCACAGCCAGTCGCTGGAAGCGATGTACTGCCATGTGCCGGGTCTGAAGGTGGTCGTGCCTTCTACGCCGCAGGATGCCAAGGGATTGTTAAAATCCGCTGTCCGTGATGACAATCCGGTGATCTTCCTGGAGCAGAAGCTTCTGTATAACACCAAGGGAGCCGTCCCGCAGGGAGAGTTCACGATCCCGCTCGGGAAGGCGGATATCAAGCGAAACGGCACCGATGTGACACTCATTACCTACGGCAGGATGGTGCAGATGTGCATGAATGTGGCGGAATGGCTGGCGCTGGACGGCATTTCCGCGGAGATCCTGGATCTTCGGACCCTGTCGCCTCTTGATACCGAGACGATCAATGCTTCCGTAAAAAAGACAGGAAGAGCCGTCGTGGTCCATGAGGCCGTACAGTTCGGCGGTTTTGGCGCTGAGATCGTAAGCCAGATCATGGAAGGAGAGGCCTTCCGGTATCTTAAAAGTCCCGTACGCCGTGTGGGAGGGCGTTTCTGCCCGATCCCGTGCAGCCCGGAGATGGAAAAAAATGTATTCCCTACACCGCAGCGGATCGAGGCTGCGGTACTGGAAATGATGGGATAAATGTAAGAGAAACCAATAGATAAAGGATTGGAAAAATGGCGAGCTTAACTGAAAAGATATTCGGCACGCACAGCGAGCGAGAACTGAAGAGGATCTATCCGATCGCGGATCAGATCGAGGCGCTCGAACCGAAGATGGCGGCCATGACGGACGAGGAACTGAAGGGGCAGACCGCACTGTTCCGGGAACGTCTGGCAGCAGGGGAGACCCTGGATGATATTCTTCCGGAGGCTTTTGCGACGGTCCGCGAGGCGGCCTGGAGAGTCCTCGGAATGAAGCATTTCCGTGTACAGCTGATCGGCGGTATTGTCCTGCATCAGGGACGTATCGCGGAGATGAAGACCGGTGAAGGAAAGACCCTGGTTTCTACCTGTCCGGCTTACCTCAATGCGCTGACCGGCAAGGGCGTCCATATCGTTACTGTCAACGACTATCTCGCCAAGCGTGATGCGGAGTGGATGGGCAAGGTGCATGAGTTTCTCGGCCTGTCCGTCGGCGTGGTCTTAAACAGCATGGACAACGCGGAGAGAAAGCGCCAGTATGGCTGTGATATTACCTATGTCACGAACAATGAGCTGGGCTTCGACTATCTTCGTGACAACATGGCGATCTATAAGGAGCAGCTTGTGCTGCGCGGACTTGAGTATGCCATTATCGATGAGGTGGACTCTGTCCTGATCGATGAAGCGCGTACGCCGCTGATCATTTCCGGCCAGTCCGGAAAGAGCACGAAGCTCTATGAGATGTGCGATGTGCTGGCAAGGCGCCTGGAGCGCGGCGAGGCTTCGGCGGAGTTTTCCAAGATCAACGCGATCCTCGGCGAAGAGATCGAGGAGACCGGAGACTTTATTTACGATGAAAAGGACAAGAATGTTTCCCTGACCGAGCAGGGCGTCCATAAGGTTGAGGAGTTCTTCCATATCGATAACCTTGCGGATCCCGAGAACCTTGAGATCCAGCACTGTATTATCCTGGCCCTGAGAGCGCACTATGCAATGCACAGGGACAAGGATTACGTGGTCAAGGATGATGAGGTCCTGATCGTTGATGAATTTACCGGACGTATCATGCCGGGCCGCCGTTATTCGGACGGCCTGCACCAGGCGATCGAAGCCAAGGAGCATGTAAATGTCCGCCGTGAGAGCCGCACCCTTGCGACGATCACCTTCCAGAACTTCTTTAACAAATTTGCAAAGAAGGCCGGTATGACCGGTACCGCGCAGACGGAGGAAAAGGAGTTCCGCAACATCTATGCAATGGATGTTATCGTGATCCCCACCAACGTTCCTGTCGCCAGGATCGATCATGAGGATGCTGTATATAAAACCAAGCGTGAGAAATTCAACGCCGTCTGCGACAGCGTGGAGGAGTCCTACCGCAAGGGCCAGCCGGTCCTGGTCGGCACCATTACCATCGAGACCTCGGAGCTTCTGTCCGGCATGCTGAAGCGGCGCGGCATCCCGCACAATGTGCTGAATGCAAAGTTCCA
The DNA here is from genome assembly GCA_946537585.1 of uncultured Lachnospiraceae bacterium. GTDB lineage: Bacteria > Bacillota > Clostridia > Lachnospirales > Lachnospiraceae > Avilachnospira. The sequence goes on along the minus strand of CAMNFX010000006.1, from coordinate 4,122 downwards.
CGAGAAGGAAGCGGAGATCGTTGCGCAGGCAGGACAGCACGGGGCGGTCACCATTGCGACCAACATGGCCGGCCGTGGTACCGACATCAAGCTGGATGAGGAGTCAAGAGCACTTGGCGGTCTGAAGATCATCGGAACCGAGCGCCATGAGTCCCGCCGTATCGACAACCAGCTGCGCGGCCGTTCCGGCCGTCAGGGCGATCCCGGTGAGTCCAAGTTCTATCTGTCCCTCGAGGATGACCTCCTCCGCCTGTTCGGCGCGGACAACCTGATGAATGTGTTCAACAGGCTCGGTGTCGAAGAGGGCGAGGAGATCCAGCACCGGATGCTTTCCAAGGCGATCGAAAACGCCCAGAAGAAGATCGAGACCAACAACTTCGGCGTGCGTGAACAGCTCCTGAAGTTTGACCAGGTCAACAACGAGCAGCGTGATGTCGTCTATGCAGACCGCCGTAAGGTGCTTGACGGTCTGAACATGCGTGATGTCATCATCAGCTATGCCCAGGATATCGTGGACAATGCCGTGGATATGACGATCGCGGATGATCTGCAGCCTGCAGACTGGGATATTTCCGCGCTCAACAACATGCTGCTGCCGGTGATCCCGCTGCGCCCGACAAGGCTCACGCAGGAAGAGTTTGACCACATGTCGAAGCCTGCACTGAAGCAGCTTCTGAAGGAACAGGCGATCAAGCTCTACGAGGAGAAGGAAGCCATGTTCCCGGATCCGGAGCAGTTAAGAGAAGCCGAGCGCGTCGTCCTGCTGAAGGTCATCGACAACAAGTGGATGAGCCATATCGACGACATGACCCAGCTTCGGGAGGGCATCGGCCTTGTGACCTACGGCCAGAAGGATCCGCTCGTCGAATACAAGACCGCAGGCTACGAAATGTTCGAGGATATGGCGGCCTCCATCAAGGAAGAGACGATCCGCGTACTGTATCATATCCAGGTACAGCAGAAGATCGAGCGTGAGCCTGCAGCCAAGATCACAGGCACCAACCGTGATGACACGGCGGTCCGCGCACCGAAAAAACGCGAGATCCGCAAGATCTATCCCAACGACCCCTGTCCCTGCGGTTCCGGCAAAAAATTCAAGCAGTGCCATGGCCGCATGATGAAGCCGGGAGAGAAGCTGGACTTTAACTTACCGGTATAAAGCCCGGTCGCAAAGCGGCCGTGGACCGTACGCTTGCGTACAGGGTCACGGACGTTTTTGCGACGTTAAGGTGCATGAGCAATAAAGCAGGACGAACTATATATCTGAACCCGGAAACGATCAACAATAGGAGTACCGTATGGCACTGATCGAATTTGACAATTATAAGACACAGCTCATGAGCTACAAGACTCCGCTCGAGGAGATCCGCGCTTCCTTAGACCTTGAGAACAAGCAGCAGAGGATCGCAGAGATGGAGCGGCAGATGGAGGAGCCGACCTTCTGGGACGACCCCGACAAGTCTGCGAAGATCATGAAGGACCTTAACTCCCTGAAGTCTGCGGTGAGCCGTTATAATTCCCTTAAGACCCAGTTTGAGGACATCGAGACCCTGATCGAGATGGGACGTGAGGAGGATGACGAAGAGCTGGCCCAGGAAGCCGGCGAAGCACTCGCGGCTTTTACAAACGACATTGAGAACATGCGCACCTCACTGCTTCTTTCGGGCGAGTATGATGCCAACAATGCCATTGTGGCGCTTTCCGCGGGCACCGGCGGCACGGAAGCCATGGACTTTAACGAGATGCTCTACCGCATGTATACCCGCTGGTGCGAAAAACACGGCTTTACGGTCAAGCTTCTTGACTATCAGGAGGGTGATGAGGCCGGCATCAAGGGCGTGACTTTCTCTGTAGAGGGTGAAAACGCTTATGGTCTGCTAAAATCAGAAGCGGGCGTACACCGTCTTGTGCGCATCTCCCCCTTCAATGCACAGGGCAAGCGGCAGACCTCTTTCTGCTCCTGCGATGTCATGCCGGAGCTTGACGACAATATTGAGATCGAGATCGATCCCTCTGATCTGAAGATCGATACCTATCGCTCCTCGGGCGCAGGCGGCCAGCATATCAACAAGACCTCCTCAGCTGTCCGTATCACGCATATCCCGACCGGCATCGTCTGTGCCTGCCAGGAAGAACGTTCCCAGTTCCAGAACAAGGATAAGGCGATGGCTATGCTGAAGGCCAAGCTCTACATGCTCCAGAAGCAGGCCCATGCGGAAAAGCTTTCCGACATCCGCGGTGATGTTAAGGAGATCGCCTGGGGCAGCCAGATCAGAAACTATGTCCTGCAGCCGTATACCATGGTCAAGGATGTACGTACCGGTGAGGAGACCGGCAACGCCCAGGCTGTTCTTGACGGAGATATCGACCAGTTTATCAGCGCCTACTTAAAGTGGGTGCAGCTGGGACGCCCGGACCGCAGAGTCGCGGACAATGACTGAAACTGACAGGCCCGGCATCCCTTTCAGATAAAAGAATAAATCATGCATAACCCGGATCCCGCAGGTGTTTCTTAAGCACGGCGGGATCTTTTTTTCTCTGAAATACAAAAAAACAAAAAAAAATTCTGTTACCGCGTCCTTTTGGATCAATCGCGCTTTACAAATCTGTTAGCATAGGGTAAATTATACGGGTAGTTAGGGAAGCCTAACATAGATAGTGCCGCTTTTGCGGCACCAATTTTGCCTGTCATGTTGCTTGTAACTAACAGACTGGAACGGAGGAACAGTATATGCCTTTGATTTTTGCAAAGATCGGAGACGAGCTGGAGGTAAAGCGTGTCGGCGGGACACCGGAGTTTAAAAAACATCTGGAGGATATGGGGTTTGTTCCCGGCGCTGTTGTAAAGATCATTTCCACGATCAACGGGAGCCTGATCGTCAACATCAAGGATTCACGGATCGCGGTCAGCCGGGAAATGGCTGAAAAAATCATGGTATAAGGCCCGCAGACCTGTTCCGGGATCGGGACTTAAACGGGCATCACCAAAGAGGAGGGTATACATTATGACACTGAGAGATGTTAATATCGGTGACACCGTGAAGGTGGTCCGGCTCAACGGCGAGGGTGCCGTCAAGCGCCGTATCATGGATATGGGAATCACCAAGGGCGTGGAGATCTATGTGAGAAAGGTGGCTCCGCTCGGTGATCCGGTCGAGCTTACTGTTCGCGGCTACGAGCTTTCCTTACGTAAAGCGGATGCTGAAATGATTGAAGTAGAGTGATTTTTTTTACACGGTCGATAGCAAAAGCTAACATTTGTTAGCGCGTGTTTACAATTGAAGATGAACTGCCCGCCCTTTCGGCAGGCGGAATCTTAAACTTAGAGAGGATTATATATGAGCATCAGAATCGCCCTTGCGGGCAACCCAAACTGCGGTAAGACCACTCTGTTCAACGGTCTGACCGGATCCAACCAGTTTGTAGGAAACTGGCCGGGTGTTACGGTCGAAAAGAAGGAAGGCAAGCTGAAGAAGCATGATGACGTGGTCATTACCGACCTTCCCGGCATTTATTCCCTTTCCCCCTATACTCTGGAGGAAGTGGTCGCAAGAAATTACCTGATCGGTGAAAAGCCGGACGCGATCCTCAACATCGTCGACGGAACGAACCTTGAACGCAATTTGTACCTGACCACACAGCTCACCGAGCTCGGCATCCCGGTCGTGATCGCACTGAACATGATGGATCTGATCGAAAAGAACGGTGACAAGATCGACCAGAAGTACCTTGAAAAAGAACTCGGATGCAAGATCTGTCCGATCTCCGCACTGAAGGGCACCGGCATCATGGAGGCCGCAGAAGCTGCGATCGATGCGGCAAAGAACGGGAAGACCGTTCCTCTGCATACCTTTGATCCTGAGGTGGAAAAGGTCCTTGAAGAGATCGAGGCAGGCCTTCCCTCCTCTGTGGCTGAATCTCAGAAGCGCTGGTATTCGGTCAAGGTATTTGAGCGTGATGACAAGGCTCTGGAGCAGCTGAATTATTCCGCGGAGCAAAAATCTAAGATCGAGGAATCCATCAAGGCCGTTGAGTCAAAGATGGACAATGACGCAGAGTCGATCATCACAAATGAGCGTTATGTCTGGATCGAGAAGCTCATGAAGGACAGCCTCAAAAAGA
>CAMNFX010000005.1 GCA_946537585.1 uncultured Lachnospiraceae bacterium | reverse complement strand
CTTTGACGGTGCCGACAAAACGCGTTCCAAAGGAAAGTGCACGGATTTTAACCTGATGCTGCGAAAGGGAAAATGCAGAGGAACTCTGACACCGATCCTGCATGATCCTGCCCGGAATGGGCCGGAGGAATATACACCGGAGCCGGGGGTCGAAGCTCTTTTGATCTTCTGCGTACGCGGAAGTGCTGTAATGGTGATTTCGGGTTCACTCGTACAGCTGGTCGAAAGAGAGGCACTGCTTCTGGAAAAAGAAGAGGCGGAGGCTCTGAGGCTGGCGCTTTCTGAGGGCAGTGCCCTGATCGCGGCAGCGATTTACTCTTTATAAGTCAGACTCAGCTTCTCTTAACAGCAAATGAAAAGGCGGAGTATTTCCCATAAAGGAATACTCCGCCGGATTTTTTGTTTTATACATCGTTACCGAATAAGCCCCTCAAGAGTCTTATAGAGGGTCTCCGGTTCGACCGGCTTGCTTAAGTGGGCATTCAGGCCGGCCTGCATGCTTCGCTGGACATCTTCATCGAAGGCATTGGCCGTAAGTGCGATGATCGGGACTGTCCTGGCATCCTCCCGGTTCATGGAGCGGATCGCTCTTGTGGCGCTAAGACCGTCCATGACCGGCATTCTCATATCCATCAGAATGGCTGCGTAATATCCCGGATCATGAGCGGCAAATTTTTCGACGGCGATCTGTCCGTTTTCCGCAAAGTCGACATCCATCTCTCTCATGGAAAGGACCATGCTGATGATCTCCGCGTTGATGTCCACATCCTCTGCCAGCAGAATGCGGCGTCCGGCAAGGTCAGGGGTTTCAAGGATTAGCCGGGCGTTTTTCTTCTTGAAGGCCTCTCTGAACTCATCCATGACAGTGCCTGCAAAGAGCGGCTTGGCAACGAATGTATCCACGCCTGCTGCTTTCGCTTCTTCTGCGATATCCTCCCAGCTGTAGGAGGTCAGGATGATGACAGGCGTTTCATTGCCAACGGCGGCCCGTATTCTTCTGGTGGTTTCCAGACCGTCCATCTCCGGCATCTTCCAGTCGACCAGGATCAGATGGTACGGATCCCTTCTGGCATGACGCAGCCGGACCATCTCCAGTCCTTCGGCCCCGGAAAGGGCCTTTTCACAGGAGATCCCGAGCTGCCCGAGGACGATCCCGGCATGCTCACAGGCAACGGGATCATCATCGATGACCAGGACGCACATTTCATGCGGATGCGGCAGTCCGTCGTCATTTTCTTCGGCACCCGTCCGTTCGGAATCCATCAGGGTCACGGTCACGGTAAATGTTGTTCCAACCCCTTTTTCGCTTTCCACTTCGATATGACCGTTCATCAGCTCAACGATCGATTTTGTGATGGGCATGCCGAGACCGGTGCTGCCATAGCTGCTGGTAGTGGAAGAGTCCTCCTGAGAGAAGGGATCGAAAAGCTTCGGAAGGAACTCCCTGCTCATGCCGATACCGGTATCGCTGATCACAAGCCGAAGGGTCGACTTTCCGTCAAAATGGGCAGCCTCTTCCACTGTGAAATCCACCTTCCCGCCTGTGGGAGTGAATTTGACGGCGTTTCCGAGGATGTTGATCATGACCTGCCGGAGCTTCATATCGTCGCCGATATAATAATCCGCCACTTTTCCGTTTATGGTGCAGCTGTATTCAAGACCCTTGTCACGGCACTGACCGCCGATGATCGTGTTGACCTGCTCAAGCGCTCTCGCGAAGGAAAACTCTTCACTTTTAATCGCCATACGGCCGGATTCGATACGGGACATATCCAGGATATCGTTGATGATCCCGAGCAGATGATGTGCCGAGGAGCCGATCTTCCGGAGATGCTCCTTCACCTTTTCGCTGGCGGTCGGCTCGTTGAGAGCGATGTTGTTAAGACCGATGATCGCATTCATGGGAGTGCGGATCTCATGGCTCATGTTCGATAAAAATGCCGTCTTGGCCCGGTTTGCGTTCTCAGCCGCAGACAGCGCTTCCGCAAGCTCCCGGTTTCTTGCCAGGGTCTCCCGCATCTGGGCATCAATGATGGTGAAGCCGACGCCGACGGCATGTACTGTATGATCATCACGGTCTTCGGGATGCCTTACGCCTGCCATGCGGAGCATCTCGTAGTATTCCTTTCCGCCCCGGTGCGCCAGATAGCGGTAGACGATGATGCTTTCATGCGCCAGAGCGGCGCGTACATTATCCGGATCGATGAAGCTTAAGAATCCGTCACGGTAGTCTTCGTCAACATGTGCCTCGCAGTAGTCCGTAAAGGTCCTGAGGTAAGGAAAATGCATGCCTTCCTCCACATGCTCGGGGTCTTCGGGATCGGAACGGTAGCACACTGCCTCGTCGTTATCCATATCGACATGATATACACTGCGGTAATCCGATGCCATCGCGGTGATCATGCTGTTGAGCTCTTTCTGCTGCTTTTCCTGGGCCAGGATCTGTTCATGCAGTGCCAGCTTTTCCTCGAGCTCCTGCTGCTTGATGCGGCCTTCCGCCTCCGCCTGCTTGATCCTCGTCATTTCAGTGACATCTACGCACAAGCCGAGAAGACAGAGCCTTCCGGTTTCATCCTTGAAGGTCAGCTTGGTCGTCTGCAGGTTCCTTGGGAAACCGGCAGCATCGGGCACATCCTCGAAGAAAACGTAGGGCTCATCCATGAGCGTGGCTTTTTTGTCATCCTCGACGAAATGGTCTGCCGTAACCGGATCGAAAATGTCATGGTCCGTCAGCCCGATGACGCCCTCCGGAGATGCTTTATGAGCGTATTCCGCAAAGGATTGATTGCATGCCAGGTAACGGCCGGTCTCCACATCCTTGGAAAAGGTCATGGCAGGCATATTGGTGAGCAGCGCGCCGACAGAGCCCATGAGCTCGGCGATCTTTCCGGCAGCCTTGGCCTCCTCGGTAAGCCTGAGGTTTTCTTCCTCCGTTTTTTTATACTCATGGGAGAGCAGGAGGATATAGGCGAACATGACACCGATGAAAAAACAGCAGGGCTGGAAGGGGTAGATCGCGTCGACCGAGATCCAGTAGGTGTAGATAAAAACGCCGAGTGCGGGGATCAGGGAAAATCCAAGCGTCGTATACAGTGTCTTTCTGTCAGAGCCCTCACCTCTGATAAGAAGCCTGAGAACACCGAAAACCGCTATGAAATAGTAAACCAGATTGACTTTGGTGAACACTCCGAACAGAGGTCCTCTGGTATACCGGTTTGCGGCATCGCCGATCTTCCACAGAAGTCCGGTGCCTGCCATGGTCAGAAGGACCAGGGCAAGGTTGAAGAGCCAGGGGATCGCAAACAGCGTATTGGCTTTTCTGCCTGTCAGACTGCTTCCCGCAAAATGCTTCGCAAACAGAAACCAGATATAGGGCAGGGTGATGTAAACCAGGTAGAAAAGAAAATTCAGTATAACAAACGCGCTGCGATTGAAGCTCTCCCCTGTATAAACTATGATCCACAGACAGTCCATGGCAACATAGAACATACTGGTGCCGATCAGGATCATCGATATCTTCCGGTGCTCACTTTTTTTCAGCTTGTGACTGACATCGGCCAGCATCAGGAGCAATCCTGTGAACAATAACAAAGCTGTCATGGCATAGGTGATAGTCATGATTATTTCCTCCTCCCCTGAGGACTGAAGACGAAACGGTCTGTTGTTTTTATTATAAGGAAAATAAACATGATATACAAGAACGGGCAGGCTGTTTATATCTGAAATGGCTAAGATGCCCCCGCTTTGACCATCAGCTGTCCCCGCAGCCCGGCTCCGTGTCAGATCATGGCTTAAGGCCTGAAGGGCTTTTGGCCGCAACCCATGTGAAATGTCTTGAGAAAAACGGACTTTCATGTTAAATTATGAGCCGGGGGATAAACGGGTTTTCGCAGCGGGATCAGCTGCCGGAAACATCTTTTGTACCCTGAAAAAGCAGATCATCTGCCCGATATCATGAAATTAAGGAGAAATGAAATAGATGAAACTGGGCATCGTAGGCCTTCCGAATGTAGGCAAATCCACACTTTTCAATTCCATCACCAAAGCTGGCGCGGAATCGGCCAATTATCCCTTCTGCACCATCGATCCGAACGTGGGTGTCGTCGCAGTGCCGGACGAGCGTTTGGATAAGCTGACGGCATTATATAATTCCAAAAGCACGGTCCCTGCCGTGATCGAATTCGTTGATATAGCCGGTCTTGTAAAAGGCGCTTCCAAAGGCGAAGGACTCGGAAATCAGTTCCTGGCAAATATCCGTGAGTGCGATGCCATTGTACATGTGGTCCGCTGCTTTGAGGATCCCAATGTCATTCATGTCGAGGGCTCTGTCGATCCGATCCGGGATATTGAGACCATTAACCTTGAACTGATCTTTGCAGATCTTGAAACGCTGGAGAAAAGGATCTCAAAGACGGCCAAGCTTGCCAATAACGACAAGACAGCGAAAAAGGAGCTGGAGACGCTCCGCAGGATCAAGGCGGCGCTCGAAGACGGCAAGGCTGCGTCAACTGTGGAACCGGAAGACGAGGATGAGGCAAAGTTCATGGAGTCCCTGTTCCTGCTTACGACCAAGCCTGTGATCTTCGCCGCCAATGTCGGCGAGGAAGACCTTGCGGATGACGGCGCTTCCAATGCCTATGTACAGCGTGTTCGCGAATACGCAAAGGAAAGCGGCAGCGGCGTATTTGTGATCTCCGCCAGGATCGAGGAGGAGATCGCAGAGCTCGATGATGAGGAAAAGGCAGAATATCTGGAAACTCTGGGACTGAAGGAGTCCGGCCTGGATAAGCTGATCACCGCAAGCTACGACCTGCTGGGACTGATGAGCTTCCTGACGGCCGGCGAAAAGGAAACGAGGGCCTGGACCATCAAAAAGGGCACGAAGGCACCGCAGGCAGCCGGAAAGATCCATTCCGATTTTGAACGTGGATTTATCCGCGCGGAGGTCATTAATTATCAGGATCTCCTGGACTGCGGTTCACTGGCGGCCGCCCGTGAAAAGGGTCTGGTCCGGTCCGAAGGAAAGGACTACGTTGTCCAGGACGGCGATACGATCCTGTTCAGGTTCAACGTATAAAAATTTCTTAAAACGAAAGGCAGACACTAGATATTGTGTCTGCCTTTTTTTGTTACACTTTTTTGAAAAATTCCTTAATAAAAAGACTTTCAAAGCCCTTGACTTTTGATGAATTTACTTTAAAATTGGATTCATAAGTGGCAAAAAATGTCATTTTCTGTCAAAAAGTGTAAGATTGTGGGAAATTTAGAATGCTGATCGGTTCATACAACCATTCCTTAGATGCGAAAGGCAGGGTCACGATCCCTGCAAAGTTTCGCGAGGACCTGGGTGACTCATTTGTAATCACCCGGGGGCTGTTCGGTCAGTGCATTACGGCTTATTCCTACCAGCGGTGGGAACCGATCCAGGAAAAGCTGATGAATATTTCCATGACAGATAAACTGGGAATGCAGGTACAGGCTCTGATCCTGGGAAATGCCTGCGAATGCGAAGTGGATAAGATGGGACGTATCCTGATCCCGCAGCCATTGAAAAATACGGTCGGGCTGGGGAAGGACGTTACGGTCACCGGCCTCGGCAACAGAGTCGAGATCCGCAACAGCAGCCAGTGGACGCAGATGAATGCCATCAACTTTGATGAGCTTGGCGAGGAGGATCTCCGTCACCTGGAGAGTTTTGAACTGAGATGACGTTCGAACATACACCGGTACTGCTCCGGGAAGTGATCGAAGGACTTCATATCAGACCGGAAGGGGTTTACGTCGATGGCACCCTGGGAGGTGCCGGTCATTCATTCGAGATAGTGAGACGGTTAAGCTTAGACGGCAGACTGGTCGGGATCGACCGGGATGAAACTGCCGTCAAGGCTGCCGCCGAACATCTGAAGCCTTTTTCTGACCGCGTTACGATTGTCCGCGGAAACTATCTCGATACGCCGTCCATACTCCGGGATCTTGGTATCAGCAGCATAGACGGAATGCTTCTGGACATCGGAGTTTCTTCCCATCAGTTTGATGAAGCGGAGCGCGGTTTTTCCTACAGGGAAGACGCACCCCTGGATATGAGGATGGATCGCAGAGATCCGCTTACCGCAGCGGATGTTGTCAACGGATATTCCGAGACGGAGCTCTACAGGATCATCCGGGATTACGGCGAAGACCAGTTCGCAAAAAACATCGCGAAGCACATCGTTTCATACCGGAAGCAAAAACCGGTGGAAACCACGTTTGAACTTTCAGATATCATCCGGGGCGCGATCCCGGCGAAAATGCGCGAGGGCAAGGGACATCCCGCCAAAAAGACGTTTCAGGCGATTCGCATAGAGGTGAATCATGAACTGGACATCCTGCGGGACTCCATCGATTCCCTGATCGACCTTTTGAATCCGGGCGGAAGGCTCTGTATCATAACCTTCCATTCTCTGGAAGACAGGATCGTGAAAAGCGCGTTTAAGACAGCCGAAGACCCATGCATCTGCCCGAAGGATTTTCCGGTTTGTGTCTGCGGGAGAAAACCGAAGGGAAAAGTGATCACGAAAAAGCCCATCACAGCCTCCGATGAGGAGCTTGAGAAGAACAACCGGGCTCACAGCGCAAAGCTGAGGATCTTTGAAAAAAATCCATAAACGAAACAGGCTAAAAGAAGGACCGAACCATGCCAGCCAGAACACAGCGTCCTGCTTATAACAGGAACCGCACAACTGCATATGTGGATGGCAACACCGTCAGAGTGACACAGCCCGCGGCTGTGCCGCAGAGACAGTATGGCACGGCTGCGGCCCCGAAGCGCCGGGTTCAGGAACGGCCTGCCCGGAGGCTGCGTGTCCGTTATCAGGAGGCTGCACAGACAGCATCCGTCTCCATCACCCGCGGATCGACATTTCTCCTGCTTGCGGCAGTCGTTGCAGCGCTGTTTATCGGCTATAACTATCTTTGCCTGAAGTCCTCTCTGGATGTTCACATGGACAACATCAAGTCCCTGGAGACCCGGCTGGACAATCTCCGGACGGAAAACGACGCTCTGGAGCGGAGCATAGACACTTCCGTTGATCTGAACTATGTTTACAGTGTGGCTGTGAATGAACTGGGCATGGTCCGTGTCGGTCAGGGCAATATCATACAGTACGATAAAACGGAAAGCGAGTATGTAAGACAGTATGAAGACCTCCCAGCCGCGAACTGACAGGCGGGATAATAAAGGGCCGAAAAGGCTCATGAACTATATGGCAGGCAAATTGTCAGTCTCTGTTGTTCTAATAGGACTGGCATTATTTGCATTATTGATACGTATTTTCCTGATTCAAAGAGACAATGCCGAGGGCTACAGCAAGATCGTCTTAAACCAGAGGCAGTCCGAGTATGAATCGCGCACGATCCCCTACAGAAGAGGGGACATTTATGACCGGAACGGAAGCCGGCTTGCAACGAGTGAGAGAGTCTATATTATGATCCTCGATCCGGCCCAGATGCGTGACTATGAAGCCGTCAACGCAGACGGGACAAAGACCCGGAATGTGATCGAGCCGACGATCGCGGCGCTGGTCGAAAAATTCGGTTTCGACGAACAGGATCTCAGAGAGACCATCAGCAATAATCCGAATTCTTCCTATATCCGGTATATGAAGAATGTAAGCTATGACCAGAAGCAGGAATTCACAGCTTACCAGACGGCTAAAAATGAGGAATATCTCGCCAGCACGGATCCGGTGATCGGAAAGAACAGGATCAGGGGCGTCTGGTTTGAAGATAATTACAAACGGAGCTATCCGTACAATTCACTCGCATGCAGCGTGATCGGATTCGCTTCCTCCGACGGAATGAACGGAAGCGGCGGCGTAGAGCAGTACTATAATGATGTTCTGACCGGCGTGAACGGACGGGAATACGGTTACCTGGATGATGAGGCAAATCTGGAGAAGGTCATCCGCCCGGCAGTCAACGGAGACAGCCTGGTGCTGACGATCGACGCAACGATCCAGAACATTGCGGAAAAATATATCATGCAGTGGAAAAACGGCGAGATCGGCTCCAAATCCGCTGCCTGCCTCGTGATGAATCCCAAGAACGGCGAGATCCTCGCCATGGCAAGCACCAAGACCTTTGACCTGAACAATCCGAACACAACAGGAGATTATACTCCGGAGGAAATCTACGCTTTTGGAATAAATGAAGCAGTTTCCGATTATAAGCTGAAAAATCCCGGCCTTACTCCGATTACCAGCAAGGAAGTTCCGGATCATTATGACCGGGAAGAGATCATGAAGCTCGGCGAAACGATCGCCATGTATCAGAACTGGCGCAATATCTGTGTGAGTGATACCTACGAGCCCGGATCGACGCAGAAGATCTTCACGGTCGCCGGCGCGCTCGAGGAAAATGTGATCTCCGAAAACGACACCTTCCGCTGTGACGGAAACGTCCAGCTTTCAGACGGCGTCAATACCTGGAAGATCAACTGCGTCAACCGAAACGGACACGGTCTGCTGGATGTGACCGGAGGAATTACGAATTCCTGCAATGTTGTCATGATGAACATTGCATTCGCGGAAAAGGCGCCGACCTTTGTCAAGTATCAGAAGCTCTTTGGTTTCGGAGGATATACCGGAATCGATCTGCCGGCAGAGGCAAACACGGAAAACCTCGGTTTTCAGACTGACGAGATCGGACGGACCCAGCTTGCGACCAACTCCTTCGGTCAGAACTTTAACTGCTCCATGATCCAGATGGCTGCAGCTTATTGCTCGATCCTGAACGGCGGCTATTATTACAAGCCCCATGTGGTCAAGCAGATCCTTTCTGCAGACGGCGCGCTCAAGGAAGATGTTCAGCCCCTGCTGGTGCGCGAGACCGTATCCGCCTCCACCTGTGATTTTATCAAAAAGGCACTGGTGGAAACCGTTGAGAACGGTACCGGCAAGGCGGCTAAAGTTCCCGGCTACACTGTCGGCGGAAAGACCGGAACCGCGCAGAAACAGCCTCGTGCCGCAAAGACCTATGTTGTCTCTTTCTGCGGATTTGCTCCGGCGGAAGATCCGGCACTTCTGTGCTACGTGATCGTGGATGAGCCGAAGCTTCCGGGCGAAGCGGCAGCCCACAGCTCTTTTGCATCCGAGATCTTCTCAAAGGTCATGGCGGAGGCACTTCCTGCGCTCAATATCTATCCCGAGGGCACGGATGGAGAAAGCTATCAGGTCCCGGATCTGCTCCTTCCCGCAGAGGAAGGGGATTCCCGTCAGACGATGGGCACGGGCGGCGCTCCCGAGGAAGAGGAGACCCTGCCGGAGGGCGTGGTGAATATTCTGACCAATACCAACGGAGATTCCGTGTACGAGACAGTTTCTGCTGACAGCCTGGAAAGTGAGACCGCAGAGCAGGCGAGCGATGAATACATCGAAGGCGAGGATGACGGATCAGAGCTTCCCTACATGCTGCCGGAGGAAGCGGGTATCAATGAACCTGCGGCAGAGCTGCCGTCAGAGGAAGAAACTGCGGCAGAAGAGGAGGAACCTTAAATGAACCTGATGCTTGACCTTGAAGGCCTGGAGACAGCATTCCTGACACTGGTCATTGCATTTATCATAACAGTAATGCTGGCGCCCGGATTCATTCCCATGCTGCACCGTCTGAAGTTCGGACAGGAGGTCAGGGATGACGGCCCGCAGTCCCATCTGAAAAAACAGGGAACCCCGACGATGGGCGGAATCATGTTCCTGATCGCGATCATTGCGGGCAGTCTGATCGGAAGCATACGCTTAGGACGCATCGAACCGGAAATGCTGCAGATCCTCCTGATGACAGCCGGATTCGGCCTGATCGGTCTGGCGGATGATTATCTCAAGATAAAACGGCATAAATCCGATGGATTAAGTCCGAAGCAAAAGCTGTTTCTGCAGCTTGTCCTGACGGTTGTATTTGCCCTGTGGGTATGGATGCATCAGGAATCGGGGCAGCCCGGCGGAAGGATCTGGATCCCCTTCACCGGAGACAGGGATGCCGCGATGTATGTGGATCTGCCGGTCTGGCTGTTTGTTCCTTTCGTGGTTTTTGTCGTGCTCGGCACGGATAACGGTGTGAACTTCACAGACGGCCTGGACGGACTCTGCTCTTCAGTGACATCCGTCACCGCGACATTTTTCCTGATACTCGGACTGGCTTACTTTATACCCGGAATGTCCGTTGTATCTGCCGCGGTAGCCGGAGGCCTTCTCGGATTCCTTCTTTTTAATGTTTACCCGGCCAGGGTGTTCATGGGGGACACCGGATCCCTGGCACTTGGAGGCTTCGTGGCCTCGGCGGCTGTCGTCAGCGGCACGGAGCTTTATATCCCGGTCGTCGGCTTTATTTACATGATCGAGGTGATCTCGGTGATCATCCAGGTCAGCTACTTTAAGGCGACGCATGGAAAGCGCTTTTTCAAAATGGCGCCCATTCATCACCATTTCGAACTGCTGGGCAATTCGGAGACCCGTATCGTGGCGGCATTCACGATCGTAACTATACTGTTAAGCGGCGCGGCACTGATCGGCGCCCTTCATCATTGATATCAGGGGACAATATGGACGAGAACAGAAAATTGTTTATCGCCGGAACCGGCAAGAGCGGCATAGCTGCCGCAAAAATGGTCCTGGAAATGGGCGGCGAGGTGCTGCTCTACAACAGCAGCCAGGACACAAATATTCAGGAGATCGCGTCACAGTTTGAGCAGACGGACCGTCTGGAGATCATCTGCGGCGAACTGCGTCCGGTCCAGCTGCGCGGAGTGCATCTGGCGATCGTCAGCCCCGGTATTCCGCTTACGGCGGATTTTGTCACGGTTCTTGACCGTGCCAGGATCCCGGTGATCGGAGAGCTGGAACTGGCTTACCAGGCCTCCAAGGGCAAGCTGGCGGCCATTACCGGCACCAATGGAAAGACAACGACAACGGCGCTGGTGGGAGAGATCCTGAAAAAACAATACAGCGATGTACATGTTGCGGGAAATATCGGAGAGCCGTTTTCTGCTGAGGCACTCAGGACCACGGAGGAGTCTGCCACAGTGGTGGAGGTCAGCTCCTTCATGCTGGAAACGATCAACGAGTTCAAGCCCCATGTGAGCGCCATACTTAACATCACGCCGGATCACCTGGACCGACATAAGACCATGGCAAACTATATCCGCTGCAAAAAGGCGATCGCCATCAACCAGGGAAGAGATGATTTTATCATTCTGAATTACTCGGATCCCGAGCTTCGGCGCTTCGGAAAGAGCAAAGATCTGAAGCCGAAGGTCGTCTGGTTTTCCTCGAGGGAAAAGCCGGAGGGCAACGGACTCTATCTGAACGACGACTGCATTTTCCTCAGGGAAAGCGGCAAAGAAGAGGTCGTGATCGATGTGCATGAGCTGCAGCTTCTGGGGACCCATAATTACGAAAACGTAATGGCAGCCGTTGCGGTCGGTCTTAAGATGGACGTGCCGCTCGACAAGATCCGTGAAGCACTCAAGGAATTCAAGGCTGTCGAGCACAGAATAGAATTTGTACGTGAACGGTGCAAAGTTAGGTATTATAATGACTCTAAAGGCACCAATCCGGACGCTGCGATCCAGGCACTGAAAGCAATGCCGGGCCCGACGATCCTGATCGCCGGCGGCTATGACAAGCATTCCGAATATGATGACTGGGTCAAGCTGTTCCCCGGCAAGGTCAAAAAGCTCGTCCTTCTCGGAGAGACGAGGGATAAGATCTACGAGTGCTGCAAGAAATACGGATTTGATGAGATCTCTTACGCAGAGGATATGAGTGAGGCTGTCAAAGCCTGCGCATCCTTTGCCGATGAAGGCGACTATGTGCTTTTAAGCCCTGCCTGCGCAAGCTGGGGAATGTTCCGCAACTATGAGGAACGCGGCAGGATCTTCAAGAAGTGTGTGGAGGAGCTGTAAGATTTAATGATGCCTGCTTACCAGAATTCAGCACAATATCGGAATCAGCCATACAAAGGGCAGCGCGAGAGCACTGCCTATAAGCGCGCTGTCCGCCCGCAGGCATCTCAGACACAAAAGCGGCCCGTTTACCGAAACGAGATCCGTGCGCAGCAGCAACAGCAGCAACAGAGACAGCCGGAAGCCGTTCCGGCCAGAAAAGCGAAGCGTTACTATGATTACAGCCTTCTTTTCGGCGTGATCTTCATTTTCGCTCTCGGCCTTCTGGTGATTTATTCCAGCTCACAGTATATGGCAATGCTGGAAAAGGGCGACGCGGAGTATTATTTCAAGCGCCAGCTGCTTATCGGTTCTGCAGGACTTCTCGGTGCGGTCGTAATGTCATTCTTTGATTACCGCCTGTTCAAAAACATGGTCGTTTCCTATGGTGCCTATGCCGGATCCTGTGCGCTGCTCGCGATCACACTGATCAGCGGACTGGCTTCCCACGGCAAGACCCGCTGGCTTTCCATAGCAGGTGTTTCCTTCCAGCCTGCCGAGGTGGCAAAGGTCGGTCTGATCATGCTGATGGCATATTATGTTTCAGTTCACGGACCGAATATGCGTAAGTCAAAGTATCTCATGAGAGCGATCGGCTTCAGCCTGCTTCCCACGGCTCTGATCCTGAAGCAGAACATCAGCTCCGCTTTTATCGTGGCCATGATCGCGGCGATCATGATCTTCGTTTCCATCAAAAACTATGCCGCGTTCTTTGGACTGGGCGCGCTGGCTTTGGGCGGGATCCTCGGCGCAAAGCCGCTGCTGCACAGGGTCATTATTGAACGCGGACTTACCGCGCGTCCGGAGAAATACTGGATGCGGCGCATCGTCGGATGGGCAGCGCCGGAGATCTTTGAGGCTGATGCGTATCAGACGATGCAGGGAATGTATGCGATCGGCTCCGGCGGCATGACAGGCCACGGACTCGGTGAAAGCATTCAGAAATTCGGAAAGATCCCCGAGGTCCAGAACGATATGATCTTTACGATCGTATGCGAGGAGTTCGGTTTTATCGGCGCGGCAACGCTGATCCTGCTGTTCTTCTATATTATTTACCGTATCTATAAGGTCGCTTATAACGCACCCGATGTTTTCGGAACCATGATCTGCACCGGCGTCATGGCACATCTGGGACTGCAGGTTGCGCTGAATATTGCCGTCGTTACCATGGTCATTCCGAATACCGGAGTTACGCTTCCCTTCATCAGCTATGGCGGTTCGGCGGTCCTGATCACAATGGCCGAGATCGGACTGGTTTTAAGCGTTGCGCACCAGATCCGCACAGGCAATGACTGATGAAAGGAAGAAAAGAAGCTGATATTCTCTATATCAAACAGCGTAAGGTCAGGCAGTGGGCTGTGATTCTGGGCCTGCTGATCATCCTGGCCGTTGCTTTGCGCGTTCGTATCCAAGATGTACGGGTCATGGGCAATAAGACCTATACGGACGAACAGGCGGAAGCCCTCGTGTTCAGCGACTACTGGGACCGTAATTCCGCGCTGTGCCTGATCAACCGGATCCGCGGTAAAAAAAAGACCCTCCCCTTTGTGCAGGACTATGAGATCATACTGACGGGACCGGTCAGCTGTGACCTGATCATCTATGAGAAAAACCCCATTGGCTGTATCGTCTACATGAGCAATTACATGTATTTCGATAAAGACGGGGTGATGGTGGAAAGCTCCTCGACAAGGCTTCCGGATGTCCCTGTGATCAGCGGACTGAAATTCGGTCATGTCGTGCTCGGAAAGGAGCTGCCGGCAGGCAGCCCGCAGCTGTTCAACGAGATCATGAATCTCACGCAGCAGTTCAATCTGTATGAGATCGCCTGCGAGACGATCCATTTTGATGAATACAGAAACATCACCATTTCCCTCACCGGCGGAGATGTGGACGTATATCTCGGCAGCAACGAGGATATACTGGCTAAGATCTCGGTACTCCATGACATGCTTCCGGAGATAGAAGCACACGGACTGAAGGGAACACTGGATCTGTCAAACTACAATGATAAGGAAAAAGGGAGCACAAGCAGCTTTAAATTGCGGCCGACAAACGAAACCATTAAAGAAACTTCTTCGAATGTAACTGAAAATGTAGCAGAAGAATAAACTTATAAAGAATTTCTTTGAAAAATATCTTGAAAAATTATGTTAAACGTCTTATATTAAATAAGAAGTATTATAAAGGTGGATAAATCAATGTTAGAAATAAAAATTCCGGAAAGTGAATCAGCGGCAAGGATTATTGTAGTCGGAATCGGCGGCGCAGGCAACAACGCGGTCAACCGAATGATTGATGAGAATGTAGCCGGCGTGGAGTTCATCGGCGTGAATACGGATAAGCAGGCGCTTCAGTTCTGCAAGGCTCCCACTGCGATGCAGATCGGTGAGAAGCTGACCAAGGGTCTGGGCGCAGGCGCAAAACCGGAAGTCGGCGAGAAGGCGGCTGAGGAGAGCTCGGATGAACTTGGGCAGGCCTTCAAGGGTGCGGACATGGTCTTCGTCACCTGCGGTATGGGCGGCGGTACCGGTACCGGTGCTGCTCCGGTCGTGGCCGGCATTGCCAAGGATATGGGCATTCTGACTGTCGGTATCGTTACGAAGCCTTTCCGTTTTGAGGCCAAGCAGCGTATGACCAATGCTCTGCAGGGTATCAGCAACCTGCGCGATCATGTTGACGCGCTGATCGTGATCCCGAACGATAAGCTTCTGGAACTGGTTGACAGAAGAACCACCATGCCGGAGGCGCTTAAAAAAGCTGACGAGGTCCTTCTGCAGGCTGTTACCGGTATTACGGATCTGATCAATGTCCCGGGCCTGATCAACCTCGACTTTGCGGATGTTCAGACCGTCATGAAGGACAAGGGTATCGCTCATATCGGTATCGGCAAGTCCAAGGGCGATGATAAGGCACTTGAGGCAGTCAAGCAGGCAGTAGCATCTCCGCTTCTTGATACTTCCATCGAGGGCGCTTCCGATGTCATCATCAATGTATCAGGTGACATCAGCCTGATCGAAGCAAACGAGGCAGCAAGCTTTGTCGAAGAGCTGGCCGGCGAGAATGCAAACATCATCTTTGGTGCGATCTATGATGAGAAGGCACAGGATGAGTGCACGATCACTGTGATCGCAACCGGTAT
Source organism: uncultured Lachnospiraceae bacterium (assembly GCA_946537585.1). GTDB lineage: Bacteria > Bacillota > Clostridia > Lachnospirales > Lachnospiraceae > Avilachnospira. The sequence goes on along the minus strand of CAMNFX010000005.1, from coordinate 2,315 downwards.
TGTTGAGCAGGGCAATGCTTCGGCGAAACAGGCACCGGCACAGAGACCCGGAATTTTCGGCGGTACCAGCGCCGGCATCGGTAACTATACACAGACACAGGCAAGACCGAGCTTCAAGCCCGTAAAGGAAGAGGCTTCAGCAGCTCCGGCACCGGCACGCAAGAATGACGGCGTACAGCTTGGTTTCGGCTTCGGCGGAAGCACCAGCACACGCCCGGTTCCTCCGCAGGCTCCGTCATCCTCCGCAGCTTCAGCTCCGGCAGCAGGCGGCCAGGAAAACTATCCCTTCCGTCCTCAGATGAACCGTGAGACTCCGATCGAGATCCCGGATTTCCTGAAAAACAGAAAGTAAAACAGATTTATCCACAGGGGTACTGTGAGGTATACGAGAGGCATCGCAGAGGCGGTGCCTCTTTCCATTCTCTTCATGCCGGGAAGATCCGACACAAAAGAAAACACCACAGCGTAGAGGCTGTGGTGCTTTCTTAGCAGCATATATTTAAGAAGGTTTATACATCTTCGATGTATCGTATCAAAATCCTTTCGGATTCATATGTTAGCAATGGCTAATTCATTTGTTGTATGGAGTATATCACGCTGTTATTGGGATGTCAAGCGCTTTCTTTCTTGACTTTATCCTTATTTTTGTTACACTACTAGATGAGGCACAAATGAATGTGCCAGGTTTTTGGGAGGTAGGATCCGATGGCAATTGACAGAAGCGAATCCAGAGAAGATTATCTGGAGTCTATCCTGATGCTGAAGGCGGAGAAGGGTGTTGTAAGAAGCATTGATATAGCGGAACACTTTGATTATTCCAGACCGAGTATCAGCCGGGCGATGAGCATTCTGCGGAACGCTGGCCTGATCACGATGGATAATAACGGTTTTATTGAGCTGACGGAAGAGGGTATGAAGGAGGCCAGCGCTGTCTACGGACGGCATACAGTCCTTATTGACTTTCTGAAGAAGCTCGGTGTTTCAGAGGAAACAGCGGAACAGGATGCATGCAGGATCGAACATGTATTAAGTGAGGAAAGCATGAACTGCATCCGCTTATTTATCGAAAAGGAATAAAGTTTCAGATGGATCTCTTTTGTTCAGAAGATGATTACAGCCTGCCGGATCATTCGGCAGGCTGTTTTTAAAATACATTTTGTCTGTGCTGTCAGTTAACGAGCCGGATATAATAAAAAACATCAGAATAGTTCGTTAGCAGAAGAATAAGCTGATAATAATCAACCTTTTTCGATCATCTTCTTAAGAATCTGAACGGCATTGGAAGCAGCACCCTTACGGATCTGGTCACCGCAGCACCAAAGTGTAAGACCGTTTTCCTGAACAAGGTCCTTACGGACACGGCCGACCCAGACAAGGTCCTGATTGCTTGTGTCAAGCGGAGTCGGATAGCTGCGTCCCTGATAATCCTCTATCAGGCGGACACCCTCAAACTTTGCGATCGCCGCATTGGCTGCTTCCACGCTGACGGGCTCCTCGGTGTAAACAGTTGCCGCAATGGAGTGTGAACGCATGACCGGTACACGGACGCAGGTGCAGGTGACCTTCAGATCCGGGAGGTGCATAATGCGGCGGCCCTCGTTCTGCATCTTCATTTCCTCATCGGTATAATCATTGCCGGTAAGGCTTCCGATGAAGGGGATCACATTGTTGGCGATCTGTGTCGGGAATACCTTTGTTTCGATTTCCTTACCCTCTGCCAGGGCCTTCATCTGGTTCTCAAGCTCGATCAGGCCGTCCTGACCGGCGCCGGAAACAGCCTGATAGGTGCAGGCAATCATGGACCTGATCGGGGAGATCCTTGAGATCGCTGCAACTGCCATCATGGTGATGATCGTGGAGCAGTTGGGGTTCGCGATAATTCCCTTATTATTGAAAGCATCCTCACCATTGATCTCAGGAACGATCAGCGGAACCTCCGGATCCATACGGAAAGCAGAGCTGTTATCGATATATACAGCACCGGCTTTTACGATGGCAGGCGCAAACTTTTTGGACATGGCGTTTTTGACGGCGCCGAGAACAAAGTCCATGCCCTCAAAGCTTTCTTCAGTCGCTTCTTCGATAGCAATGTCCTGTCCGTTGAAACGGATGAGGCTTCCTGCGCTTCTTGCACTTGCGAGGGGCTTCAGGGTTCCGACGGGGATCTGGTACTCTTCAAGCACCTTGATCATTTCACGGCCGACGGCTCCGGTGGCACCAAGAACTGCGATATTATACTTTTTCATGTTTTTCATCCTTTCCCAATCCCATAAATACTGTAAGATTTAAGTTCTGTACTTCAACACTGGAACCTT
>CAMNFX010000004.1 GCA_946537585.1 uncultured Lachnospiraceae bacterium | reverse complement strand
GTGATCGTTGCTGCGGATGCGGAAATCGCCATCGCTGCAGCCATCATTGCGGAGATGCCCATTACCTTGAAAATCTTTTTCATCCTTTACATCTGCCTTTCTTTTTTGAATCTAACGGTTGCTTTTGGCGCGCACAGTCCCATTTGCATCTGTGACATACGCCTTTGCTTCCGCGTTGACCTTAAAGTGTTTCATATTTGATCTGCCTACATGTTAAAACTTTACGGATTCAAAAGCAATAAACATTCCCTTAGTAAAAGCTTACGAAAAAACACAAGCACTATCCGTTTCCCGTAAAGATTGTGTAGATTTTGTGTCCTGCTGCCATCCAGGTTCCCGGCTGCTTTCCATTCATAAGAACACCGGTGCGGCAGTTTTCCGGCACAGCCTTATCCCATCAGGTCAAAGAGGCTGATCTGGTTCGTCTCGGGGATGCTTCCGAGAAGGCCGAGGGACTTTAAGAGGTCCGCATTTGTCTTTGTCACACGGCCCTTCGTCCTTGCGAGAAACTCCTCGACACTTAAGTAAGGCCCGTTCTTCACATCCTCCTCGATGGCAATGGCGGCATTCGTGCCAAGACCCGCGATGGAATCAAGAGCCGGCATGATCTTTCCGTTTTCCGTGATCGTAAACTGGCTCGCCTTCGCCTTGAAGATATCGATGGGCTCAAACTCGATGCCGCGCACCATCATTTCCTCGACGATCCGCATGTCGCGAAGCAGGAGCTTGTCATTGGCGGAGGCGTCCCGGTTGTTTGCAAGGTATTCCCGTACCTCGGCAATGTTCTGCCGGAGCTTCGGGAGGCTCACCACCATCTTTTCATAGTCAAAGCCGTCCGCCTTGACCGTATAGTAGGTCGCATAATAGGCCAGCGGGTAATGCACCTTGCACCAGGCGATCCTGAGCGACATGACGACATAGGCGGCCGCATGGGCCTTCGGGAACATGTATTTGATCGTGTCGCAGGACCAGATGTACCAGTCGGGGACTCCGTGCTCTCTCATCTCCTTGCAGTAGGCATCATGATTGGCATCCTTCGGGAACTTGCCCTTACGTACGAGCTCCATGATCTTGAAGGCGCGTCCCGGCTCCAGTCCCATGTTGATCAGATAGATCATAATGTCGTCACGGGTGCAGATCGCGGTCTGGATCGTACACTTTCCTTCAGAGATCAGCTTCTGGGCGTTTCCGATCCAGACGTCGGTACCATGTGCCAGACCTGCGATGCGGACAAGGTCGGATACGTATTTGGGCTTGGCCTCTAAAAGCATCTGCATTGCAAAGTCCGTGCCGAACTCCGGGATCCCCATGGTGCCGCAGGGCGTCCCGCCGATGTCGTCCGGCGTGATCCCGAGGGAATCCGTTCCCATAAACAAAGCCATGACCTCCGGCGTGCCTACCGGGATCTCCATCGGGTCTATGCCGGTGAGGTCCTGCAGCGAGCGGATCATGCCCGGCGCATCGTGTCCGAGTATATCGAGCTTCAGCAGGTTGTGGTCGATGCTGTGGTAGTCAAAGTGCGTGGTGATCGGGTTGTCCATATCGTTCGCGGGATGCTGGATCGGCGTGAATGTGCTGATCTCCTCCCCGTGCGGAAGGACGATGATGCCGCCGGGATGCTGTCCCGTCGTACGTCTCACCTCTGTACAGCCCTGGGCCAGACGCTCGATCTCCGCGCGGCGCATATGCACAGGATGCTCCGGTGTTGAATGCTCTTCATTATAACGGAGCACATAGCCGTAGGCTGTTTTTTCCTGGACGGTACCGATCGTTCCTGCCTTGAAGGTCTGTCCTTTTCCGAACAGGACCTCCGTGTAGGCATGTGCCTTGCCCTGATACTCTCCCGCAAAATTCAGGTCGATATCAGGCTCCTTGTCTCCCTTGAAGCCGAGGAAGGTCTCGAACGGGATATCGAATCCGTCCTTGATGAGAGGCTGTCCGCATACCGGGCAGTTCTGGTCAGGCATGTCATAACCGGTACGGTCCTTATATTCCTTTGCGATCTCCGAGTCAAAATCCACATAGTGGCATTTTGGGCAGCGGTAGTGCGGAGGCAGCGGATTGACCTCGGAGATCCCGCCGAAGGTTGCTGCCAGCGAGGAGCCCACGGATCCACGGGAGCCTACCAGGAAACCGTGCTCCATGCTGTCCTGCACGAGGCGCTTCGCAATGATGTACATGACGGAGTAGCCGTTGCTGATGATCGAGTGCAGTTCCTTGTCGAGACGGGTCTTTACGATATCCGGCAGGTCATCTCCGTACATGGATCTCGCCGTATCATAGCAGGCCGTCTCCAGTTCCTTATCCGAGTTCTCAATGACCGGAGGGCACTTATCCGGACGGACCGGAGCGATGCGCTCACACATGTCAGAGATCCGGTTCGGCACATCGATCACGACTTCTCTGGCCTTTTCCTCCCCTAAGAAAGCAAACTCACGGAGCATTTCATCCGTCGTCCTGAGGTACAGCTCCGTACCGTATTTCTCTTCATCGAAATGACGCCCCTTGGAGGAAAACTCAAAGTATTTGATGATCTTACGGTAGATGGATTCGCCCTTTTGCGTAAAATGAGCGTTGCCTGTCGCAGCCACAGGGATATGCAGCTTTTCGCCGATCCGAACGATCCTGCGGGTCGCATCCTCGATCTCCCGCATGCTTTCCACAGGCACAAACTCATCCTTCAGAAGATAAGCGAGGTTTGACGGAGGCATGATCTCCAGATAGTCGTAAAAGGAAGCGATCCTTTCAACCGCCTCATCATTTAAGCCCCGGAATACGGCATCATAAAGCTCGCTTTCTTCCGTGCCGGAGCCGATGATCAGGCCGTCTCTTAGAGAATGGACCACGCTTTTCGGCATACGGGCTTCCATATGGAAATAATCGATATGGGCCGCCGAGACCAGCCGGTACAGGTTGGTCCTTCCAAGGTCATTTTTCGCAAGGATCGTAAACGGCGTCGGATGCAGCTTTTTGATCGTTTCCGCATCCATTTCATCCGCATTGTACAGCTCATCAAGATCACGGATTCCCTGCTCTTTGAGCATTCTGCAAAACGCCAGGAAGATCTCTGCGGTTGCGCCCGCGTCGTCCACGGCACGGTGGTGCTGGAACTGCGGGATCCCGAGCTCTCTTGCCACAGTATCCAGCTTGTTCCGGTAGAGAGACTTGAGAAGCATGTGCGAAAGGCCCAGGGTATCGACCACCGTAGGATCAAACTCCAGACCAAGAAGGTTCGCATAATGGCGGATAAAACCGACGTCGAACATGGCGTTGTGTCCGACAACGGGAACCGTTTTCCAGTCTCCGATAAACGCGAGGAACTTCGGGATCCAGTACTCATAGTTTCCCTGTCCGCGGACCTGGTCATCCGTGATCGTGGTCAGCTCCGTGATCCTCGGAGGGATGGGACGCTCAGGGTCGATAAACTGGGAGAAGCGGTCGATCACCTTGCCTTCCTTAAGCTTTACGGCACCGATCTCAATAACGCGGTCATTTTGCTCTGAAAAGCCGGTCGTCTCTATATCAAATACGACAAACTCCCCGTCAAGCTGCTGCCCGCGGGGCTTTCGCACCGCATCCTTTTCGTCATTGACGAGGCTTCCCGTAATGCCGAAGATCAGCTTCAGCTTCGATCCCTTCGGCAGCGCATGCGCAGCATCAGGAAAAGCCTGCACGGAGTTGGTATCTGTGACCGCGATCGACTTCCAGCCCCATTTATCCGCGAGCTTGATGTAGTCACTGACGAAGCCGATTCCGTCCATATCACTCATCTTTGTATGAAGGTTCAGCTCGATCCGCCGCTGATCCGGATGATCATCCATCCTGTCCGCATTGGGGTCTTCCGATTTCTTGACACCTTTAATATGGCCGATCGTCAGCTCCGGGGTAAACTGATCGGGCGGTTCCACCCGTCCGGAGATCATGACATACTTTCCGTTTTTGATCTTGTCATCGAGCTCTTTTTTTCCGTTTTCATCACAGAAAAGCTTGGCGGAAATAGAGTCCGTCTGATCCGTAAGATTGAACTTGAAAATGTATTTTTCGTTCCGGGTTTTGACGACTTCCGTCCCGAACAGCCTGCCCTGCACGATCACATCCCCCATCCCCTCTTCGAGCTGATGGATCGGAATGGACTGTCCGTGGAAATCATACCCGTAGATCATGTCCGGGTTCTGGGACTTTTTGTCCTGCTTTGGAGTCCATTCGTTCTGTGACGGCTTGAAACCGTTCTGTCCGGGAAGCTTCGGATGACGGGCGCCGTTTGTTCCCTGGCTGTCAGCAGAACTCTGTCCCGGCAGATTCGCCATCGGATTGGTCAGGATGATCGTGATGCGGATATTCTTTCCGTCAAAGATCTTCTGCCGGATCGCATTTTCCGCAGCCTGTACGGTCTGCCTCGGCACATCCTCCTCAAGCTTTGCATACACTGTCAGGGAATTTCTGTCAGAAGAAGCGGTGATCCTTAAGATCTCCGCCTTCTTCATAAGCTCCCGGTCAGTAATGTCCATATCGAGATTTGGGAACACGTCCGGAAAGTGTTTGTTCACATTCATAGCTTTTCCTGTATCGAAAAAGATGCCGGAGGGCATCTTAAAAAGATTGGTGCTGAACAGTTACAGAGTTTGTTTTATTTACGGTTCCGGACGGTTGCCATTTACGATCCTGTCGAGCTCCTCCCGGAACGCATCGAGCAGTCTGCTCTCGGGTTCCTTTCGGATGACCTCGCCATGCCGGATAATGAGTCCCTCACCTGTGCCGCCGCAGATACCGAGGTCTGCCTCTCTGGCCTCTCCCGGACCGTTGACGACACATCCCATGCAGGCTACCTTTAAATTGCAGCCGGCATAGCAGGGGTTCTGTACCAGGGCATTTACCTGCTCCGCAAGGCTCACAAGATCGATCATGGTCCTGCCGCAGGTTGGACAGCTGACGACCTCGATCCCGCCGGTCTTAAGCCCAAGGGTCTTCAGGATCTGCTTTGCTGAGCGGATCTCCTCTGTCGGGTCTCCCGTCAGGCTCACACGGATCGTATCCCCGATGCCCTCGTGAAGAATGATGCCGAGGCCGATCGCGGACTTGATGTTGCCGGCCCATACCGTACCTGCCTCCGTGATGCCGACATGTAAGGGATGCTCCGTCTTCTCCGCGATCAGCTCATGCGCCCGTACGCACATCATCACATCGGAGGATTTGATGCTGATCACGATATTTCCATAACCCATATCCTCGATCATGCGAGCCTTATCCAGGGCTGACTCCACGAGTCCCTCGGCCGTCACATGTCCGCCGTGCCTTGCAATGATCTCCTTTTCCAGGGATCCCGAATTCACGCCCACGCGGATCGGGATATTCCTGGAGGAGGCTGCCTTGACCACAGCCGCAAGCTTTTCCTGTCCGCCGATATTGCCGGGGTTAATGCGTATTTTATCCGCGCCGTTCTCAATGGATGCAAGCGCCAGGCGATAGTCAAAATGGATATCCGCAACCAGCGGGATCCTGATCTTATGCCTTATCTTATCAAGCGCTCCCGCGGCGTCCATATCCGGTACCGCTACACGGATGATCTCACAGCCTGCCTCTTCAAGACGATGGATCTGTTCCACCGTAGCAGCCGCATCAGAGGTTTTTGTATTGCACATGGACTGGATCGCGATCGGATGAGAGCCTCCGATCACAACGCCGCCGATATTTACTTCATGGGTATGCATTCGCATGTCTTTCCCCCTCGGATTTTGTAAAAGGCAACTGTTTCGTTACCTGAAAAGCATGATAATGTCATTAAACAGGATAAATGCCATCAGGCCCAAGAGGAGCAGGGTTCCCGCCCAGTTGATCCTGGTTTCGAAGGATTTCGGGATACGGCCCCGCGTTATGATCTCCAGGAAGATGAACAGCAGCCGGCCGCCGTCTAAGGCAGGAATCGGCAGCAGGTTCATAAAGCCTAAGGAGCTTGAGATCAGCACCATCAGATTGAGAAGCGTCATGACCGCTTCAAACAGACCGTAGCTTGCCGCAGTGTCTACGGACTCGTCCATGGTTGCCACCATCCGGACCGGTCCCATCAGGTCGGATGTGCTGGCTTTTCCTGTCAGAAGCATACGGATGGATTCGATCGAAGTCCGCATATTGAACCGTACATCATACCAGCCATAGTACAGGATCTCGCCAATGGAACCCGCCTTTTCATTGATTCCGCTGTAGGAAAAACCGAGACGGTTCCTGCCGAGCTCTTCATCGTAGACCGGTATCAGTTCCGCCGTCTTCCGGGCGCCGCCGTCATTTTCGTCCAGGTAATACATCGAAAACGGTCCGCCCTCTGCCATCACATCCTGATGAACATTCATGAACAGCATGATATCCCTGGCTGTCTCGATCCTCTGCGGACGCACGGAAAGCCTGCCTGCCGCAAGTGCCGTGATCGTATCTCCGGCTTCGATCCCCGCCGAAGCCGCCGGCATGCCCGGCTCTACTTCACGTACCACAGGCCGGTCAATGCCCGTAAACGCCGTGATAATAACCGCCAGAACAAACGCCAGCAGGAAGTTGAACACCGGTCCCGCGAGGATCACGAGAAAGCGCTGCCATGCGGGCTTTACCGCAAACTGCTCTTCCTTTCCGAAATGCCGTCCCTCATAAATGATCTCGTCTTTGGTGACGATGATGTCAGACATTGCAGCGGCTTCGCCGTCTTCCGCTTTTCCCTGATCGGCAATATCCTCTGAAAGCATCATGCAGTAACCGCCGAAGGGGATCGCCCGAAGCGAGTACCTGGTATTGCCCGAAACGCGGCTCCAGATACGCGGCCCCATGCCGATGGCATATTCAATGACGCCAACGCCAAAAAGGCGGGCAATAATAAAATGCCCGAATTCGTGAAAAGCTATAATGGCGCCCAGCGCCACAATGGAGATGATCAGACTCAGCATAAGCTTCAGGAAAGATGAAATCTCTGACGAATGAACTCCCGCGCTTCCTGTTCTGCCGCGAAGATCTCCTCAAGATCCGGCGAACTGATGTTCTGATGCGCGCGCATACATGCCTCTATGCCGTCCGTAATGTCCGTATACCCTATTTTTCCTGCCAGGAAAGCCGCGACCGCTTCTTCATTTGCCGCGTTATACACCGTTGTGATGCTTCCTTCCTGCCGGCAGGCTTCGATGCCCAGCTTCAGCCCGCGGAAGGTCTCCGTGTCCGGTCTCATGAACCTGATTTCCGCCAGATCTTCAAATCCCAGGACCTTCTTTCCTTCAAAAGCGATCCGCTGTTTTTCATGCAGCGCGTACGCGATGGGAACACGCATATCCGGAACGCCGAGCTGCGCCTTGATCGCTCCGTCCTTAAACTGGACCATGCTGTGGACAACAGAGCCGGGCTGTACGGCCACAATGATATCATCTGCAGGAACGCCGAACAGATAGTGCGCTTCGATCACCTCGAGTCCCTTGTTTACCAGCGTGGAGGAATCGATCGTGATCTTCGCCCCCATGTTCCAGCTCGGGTGCCGCAGCGCATCCTGCACGGTCACGTTTTTCAGCTCCTCCGCCGTACGTCCCCGGAAGGGCCCTCCCGATGCCGTCAGCCAGATCTTGTCGATCGTGTTATCATTTTCACCCTGCAGACACTGGAATATCGCGGAATGCTCCGAATCCACCGGAATAAAGCTGATGCCCGCTTCTTTTGCCAGCGGCATGATGATATGGCCGGCACACACGATCGGCTCCTTGTTGGCCTGCGCAATATTTTTTCCGGCGCGGATCGCTGCGATCGTGGGGCGGATGCCGATCATGCCGACCACGCTCACCATCACAGTATCTACATAAGGGTGGACGGCACATGCGATCAGGCCCTCCATGCCGCTCACGATCTCTGTCACTTCCCTGCCGTCCGCACGAAGCCGGCTGCGCAGGGTATCGGCCTTTTCCTCATCATAAATACAGCAGATCGACGGATGAAATTCATGGATCTGCTTTTCGATCATTTCTATATTGCCGCCCGCTGCAAGCGCCGTGATCCGGATCTTGCCGGATGAGCGGACTACATCAAGTGTCTGCAGACCGATCGAGCCGGTGCTGCCAAGTACACATAAATTCATATTCTTATTTCCTTTTTCTCAGTGCCTGAACTGTTCGAGCATGCTGATCGCGTAATAGATCGCAGGCGCCGTAAAAAGCACAGAATCAAATCTGTCCAGGATACCTCCATGGCCGGGGATCAGATTTCCGAAATCCTTGATATCATGATTCCGCTTGATGGCGGAAGCGGCCAGATCTCCGATCATCGAGATCAGGGCGCCTGCAGCGCAGGCTACGCAGCAGGTAAGAGAAGGTGAGATCGTATCCTCCATGCGTCCCCGGAAAATAAATCCGTATACAAATCCGAGGATCGCCGCGCCGACAACGCCGCCCAGGGCACCCTCCCATGTTTTCTTCGGGCTGAGACGCGGAACCATCTTATGCTCTCCGAAAAGCATTCCGGTGCAATAGGCCAGGGTATCGCAGCCCCAGGAGCTTAAAAGGATCAGCCATACCATGTACCGCCCGTCCGCATGCTGTCTGGTGAGATAGACATAGCTCATCAGAACAGAGACATAGCACATTCCGAAAAAGGCGCCTGAAACTTCTTCCGTCTTATACTCCGGAAAGGTTGCCACATAAGCGCTCATTAAAATGATCAGAGTAAAAACGATCATGGCCGCCATATATCCTCTGCCCTCAAAAAACACAAGCAGATAGTATACGATCGTCATGAGATAGCCGATCATTGAAAGCCCTTTATGGTCGATCCCGATCGCGCGGTAAAGCTCATTCTGCCCGATGATGGAAATCACACACAGCGCGAAAAGCAGCGGTGTTCCCCCCACAAAAAGGAAGGCGATCGCCGCCGCAAGTAAAACAACACCGCTGGCCAGTCGTTTCCAGAACAATCCTATACTCCTCCGAACCTTCTGCTGCGCTTATTAAATTCCGCAATGCAAGCCAGCAGCTCGTCTTTGTCAAAATCCGGCCAGAGCACATCCGTTACAACAATTTCCGAATATGCCGCTTCCCAGATCAGGAAATTGCTCAGCCGGAGCTCTCCCGATGTCCGGATCACAAGATCCGGATCCGGAATTTCTGCCGTATCCAGATAAGCCGCAAAGCCTTCCTCCGTCAGTTCACCCTCCGGAACCTTCGCATCCGGTCCGGCAAATGCATCAGCCGAAACTCTTCCCGCCTTATAATCCTCCGCATAGCGCATGACCGCCCTGCGTATCTCGTCTCTGCCTCCATAGTTTGCGGCAACGACAAAAGTGAGGCCGGTATTATTTTTCGTCTCCTCTTCCAGGCGGTTGATTGATTCAATGATATCAGGCTGAAAGCGCCTGCGGTCACCGATCATTCTGATGCGTACGTTTTTTTCCGTTGCAGCTTTCAGAAGACGCCCCGCGTAAAAGCGGAAAAGCTGCATCAGCCCGTCCACCTCATCCTTGGACCTCTTCCAGTTTTCCGTTGAAAAAGCGTATACAGTAAGATACCGGATCCCAAGATCGCTGGCCTCCGGCAGAAGTTTCTCTATTGCTGTGCAGCCCTGCTTGTGCCCCATCGTGCGGGGAAGGCCGCGCTTCTTTGCCCAGCGTCCGTTGCCGTCCATAATGATGGCAACGGACTCCGGGATATGCAGATTGGATTCCATATATTTTCTCTCTGGTTGTTATAAGTCCGATCGCTCCGTGCTTCCCACTCCCGCGATCGGGCACCGATCACTCGGAAATCGCCCCGCTTGAATACGCTCGCGTGGCTTTTTTCCTCGTGTTCGTTGCTCTTCCAAATGCCCATGCGTGCATGCAAGTAAACTTGCCGCACGCCTGTCCATTTGTCAGGGCTTATACGGTCATGATGTCCTTTGTCTTCTCATCGACCATTTTGTCAATGGTAGTGATGGCGTTGTCGGTATATTTCTGGATCTCCTTATCGGCGTTCTTTACATCGTCTTCGGTCATCTCGCCGGCCTTCTCCATTTTTTTGGAGCTATCATTGGCATCGCGGCGGATATTGCGGATCGCCACCTTGGCTTCCTCTCCGTACTTTTTGATCTGCTTTGCAAGGTCCTTACGTCTTTCCTCGTTCAGTTCGGGGAACACGAGGCGGATGCAGGAGCCGTCATTGGTCGGATTGATTCCGATATCGGACATGTTGATCGCCTTCTCGATCTCCTTGATCAGGCTCTTTTCCCATGGGGTGATCACGATCACGCGCGCTTCCGGAATGGAAATGTTGCCGACCTGCTGAATAGGCGAGGCAGTTCCGTAATAGTTCACTCTGATCTTGTCAAGCACATGCGGGTTGGCACGGCCTGCCCGGATGCTCTGAAAATTATCCTGCAGATTGTCAATCGTTTTCTGCATCTTGTCTTCATATACTTTCAGTTCTTCCATGGTAATGCTCCTTCCGAAATCTTATCTATAGTATCTCACGGGAGATCTTCCTTGAAAAATGACCCGTCTTGGATTCTGTGATTAATCCGCAGTGATCACGGTTCCGTCGATATGACCGTTCAGTGCGTCCGCAATGTTGCCCGGCTTGTTGAGGGAGAAGACGCCAAGCGGCATATGGTTTTCCATGCAGAGCACAGATGCGGCAAGATCGATCGCCTTCAGGCCTCTTTCCACGACCTCGCTGATGCTGATGGTGTCCAGACGTTTTGCATCCGGATGTTCCTTGGGATCCGCGTCATAAACGCCGTCCACCGCTTTTGCAAGCAGGATCTCATCCGCTTCGATCTCGATTGCCCTGAGTGCTGTTCCTGTGTCTGTGCTGAAGTATGGATGACCGGTACCGCCTGCAAAAAATACGACCCTGTGCTCCGAAAAGGCCTGTTCAACAGCGTCCTTATCAAAAACCGGCATCATTCCCGGGATATCAAAGGCCCCGAAGATCGCGGTCTTCATCCCGGTTGAACGAAACACTTCGGAAACATACAGCGCATTCATTACTGTAGCCAGCATCCCGATCTGATCAGACTTGACCCGGTCGATCTCGTTGCCGGTCCTTCCGCGCCAGAAATTGCCGCCTCCGATCACCACTGCGATCTCAACGCCCTTATCCCAGGCTTCCTTCACTTCTCCCGCAACAGTCTGTACTGTTGCAAGATCAAATCCCGTATGCTTATCACCGGCAAGTGCTTCGCCTGAAAGCTTCAGCATAACACGTCTTTTTTTATTCATAGGTCCTGCCTTTCAGTAATCATCAAAGTTGAATTAAGTATACCACATCCACTGCATTCATGGAACTTAAAAATCGATGCCGCCGCTGTCATTCACGATCCCGGGACTTTACATCCGATTTGCGGACAGCGGCTTGCTCTTTCTTCCGCTTTGATGTATTATCACAGTGCATCGTTCTATGAGTTTTATTTAAATACCGGAGGATCCGTTGTGAATTTTGTATTTATTTCCCCTAATTTCCCTTCATCCTATGAGAACTTCTGCATAGGTCTGCACGAAAACGGCGTCAACGTTCTCGGTATCGGCGACGCTCCATATGATTCGCTGACCGGTCAGCTCAAAGCTGCCCTCACGGAATACTACAGGGTCGACAGTCTGAAAAACTACGACCAGATGATCCGTGCCATGGGTCACTTCACGGCAAATTACGGCAAGATCGACTGGGTCGAATCCAATAATGAATACTGGATGGAGCTGGATGCATCTCTCCGCACGGATTTCAACATTCAGTCGGGATTAAAATCCGACCAGATCATGCGCTTCCGCTCCAAGTCCACCATGAAAAAGTATTATAAAAAGGCCGGCGTTCCCACTGCCCGCTGTATCCTGGTAACAGACATGGAGGCAGCCCAGGAATTTATTGCAGAGACCGGATATCCCGTCATCGTAAAGCCTGACCGCGGCGTCGGTTCTGAAGCCACATGGCGTCTCGAAAATGACGAGGATCTTCGGGAGTTTTTCCGCACGCTTCCCGAGATCCCCTATGTTATGGAGGAATATATCAGCGGTATCGTTGAAACCTACGACGGCATCGTCAATTCAAAAGGAGAGGTCCTCTTTGCCGCCAGCCATATTTCTCCAAACGCGATCATGGACATGGTCAATGAAGGGATCCCCTGTTATTATTACGTCAATAATAAGGTAGCGCCCGATATTGAAAAGGCAGGAAAAAAGGTCCTCAAAGCCTTTGATGTCCGCTGCCGTTTCTTCCATCTGGAATTCTTCCGTCTGACTAAGGACATTCCGGGAATCGGCAAAAAGGGAAGCGTGGCAGGTCTTGAGGTAAATATGCGCCCGGCCGGAGGCTTTACTACGGACATGATCAACTACGGCCAGAGCGCGGATGTTTTCCGTATCTGGGCAGATATGATCGCCTTTGATGAAGTAAGGCACAGCTTCTCCGGACCGCAGCGCTACTGTGTATACTGCGGTCGCCGGGATGAGAACAGCTACACGCACACAGACGTAGAGCTGGTCGATGCCTACAGAGAGTCTCTCTCCTTAACGACCCGCATGCCGGATGCCCTTTCGGGCGTCATGGGCAACCGTGTCTTCATCGGCTGCTTTGATACGATACAGGAAATGAACCGTTTTGTCCGCTACGCGTTCAGTCCGTCCCCCTACGTTCCCTCTGAAGAAGAGTCGTGAAACCAGGCGTCTGTCTTCTGATTTGAAGCGTATCCCGGAAAAGTATAATTGTTTCAAAAGCTCCTCTTTTACGTTGATCCCGGAAAGAGGGGCTTTTCATTATAACGGTATTCCGCGCCATGGTTATTCTTCTGCTGCCGGTTCAGGCTCTTCCAGCTGCAGTCTGTTTCCGAGCGCTGTCTTCCGGGCGATAAACTGCTCGTAAATATCGCGGCTGCAGCTCTCAACGTCCTGCTTCAGTTCTCTGGCCGACATCCTGTATGCGCCCTCTCCGAAAACGATCGTCTGCTCAAGGCCGTCCGAGGTTGCCACAGTGACCCTGTGGTTCTTTGCGATCTCATGAACAGCTGCCTCTATGTAAGCATCCGCCGTCTGGGCCTCTTTTGTATAAACGATATGAATATTGTGGTATTGTTCGACGGATCCCAATCCCCCTCTGACCTTATAGGCATCAAACACGAGGATCAGCGTCATGCCCCGGTATCCCTGATAATTGGCAAGAATATCCGCGAGAGCTGTCCTTGCCGCGTCCACATTCACCTTTGCCAGTTCCTTCAGTTCATCCCAGGAAAAAATGATATTGTATCCGTCCACCAGCAGATAAGACTGCAAAGGATCGGGAACCGCGACAGTGCTGCTTTTTTCACGGTTTCTCATCAGGTCCGGCCGGTTCCTTCGCGGATCATCCTGTTTTCCCGCCTTTCGGTTCCCTGACAAAGTCCGGTTAAATATCGCCTCCAGCTCTCTGTCCGCAGCAAGACCGGCGCCAAGATAATCCCGTACTGTTCCCTGAAGCGCATTGTGTTTACGGCTGCCGGGACCCGCGGCCGCAGGATCTTCGAAGGCAGCGGCTCCATCCGGTTTTGCATAAGCTCCGGTCATGCCCTCATACCGGGCCGGCGGAAGATGCATCATGCTGTCCGCCTCGTACCACGGCACATAATAGCCGGCACCATGGGAACAGAATACAGATCCGGACGGATTATCGGCATCCAGCTCCGGATCATATGCTGCCTCTCTGATCGCAGGATCAGGATCCTTACAGTCTCCGTATCCTCCGAAAACACAGTGAAGCCGGCCGAATCCCCCTGTATAGGAAAGGACAGCTTCCCCATATCCATGCATTGCTGTGACAGCTGCCCGTCCCCGGAACACGGACTCTCCGCCTTCCGTCTGCGGACCTGTAAAGCTTTCAGCAATACGTGAAAGATCTGTCATGGCCCGGCCTGCCGATGCGGTCGGGACCCGCAGTTCGAAATCATAGTACGGCTCCAGCAGCTGACAGGTTCCGCCTTCTCTGCTTTTCATGAGGCCCTGGCGTATGGCCCTGTAGACCGCCTGGCGGAAATCCCCGCCCTCTGTGTGCTTTTCATGAGCTTTCGCGTTCACCAGGCGTATCCTGACATCTGTCAGTTCTCCGCCGGTCAGAACGCCCGTGTGTTTTTTCTCTGCGGCATTTGTAAGGATCAGACGCTGAAAGTTCCGTGGAAGAACATCTTCGCTGAGAGAGGATACATATTCCATACCGCTGCCCCGTTCGAGGGGCTCAAGGACAAGGTGCACCTCCGCATAATGCTTAAGAGGCTCGTAATGGCCGGTACAGTAGACCGGTGCCGTAATGGTTTCCCGGTATACGACCGAAGCCGGTTCGAAGCGGACATCCGCGTTAAAACGATTATGCAGTATCTCCTGCAGAACATCCGTCTGGACCGCGCCCATCAGCTGACACCTCAGCTCATTTAAGGATGGCTTAAAGTCGATCCTGATCTCCGGTATTTCTTCTTCAAGCTCCCTGCAGATCATATACAGCCGGTGCATGTCCATGTCATCCTCCGGAACGATGCGTGAAGAAAACAGCGGCACCATCAGCGGATGACCGCCGGAAAGAGGCTGTCCGAGGGACCCTCCCGTTCTGCTTTCCGCAAGTCCTTTCAGAGCAACGACCATGCCTGCTTCTGCTTCCTGCAGCTGTTCAAAATGTTCGCCTGAATACAGCAGGATCTGATCGACCTTTTCCTCCTTTGCCGTCCCTGCGGCGCCCGGAGCAAAAACCCGTACCGTTTCCTTTGTCTTCAGCTGTCCTCCGAGGAGGCGGACATGTGTGAGCCGGTTCCCCCGGCTGTCCCTGGAGATCTTATAGATCCTGGCTGAAAAGGAATCCGGCATTTCGGATTCCTCAGTATATTCTTCTATAACCTTAAGAAAATGATCAATCCCTGTATCTTTCAGGGCAGAGCCGAAACAACATGGGAATAGTTTTCGTTCCCTGATGAGGCTTTGAATCTTTTCCGGCGGCAGCTCTCCGGACATGAGAAAGGATTCCGTAAGCTCATCATCGAGCACAGCGATCTGCTCGAGTACATGTTCAGAAGCTGCCGAAGCCGCTTCACGGCCTCCCAGGTCCGTAAAGTCGACAAATCCTTCCCCGAACCTGCTTTTAAGCTCCTCGAGGATCCCGTCCTTATCCGCTCCGGGCTGATCCATCTTGTTTACAAAGACAAAAACCGGGATCTGATATGTTTCAAACAGCTTCCACAGCGTAATGTCATGACCATGTACCCCATCCGGCGCGCTGATGATCAGCACCGCGTAATCCAGAACGGAAAGCGTCCGCTCCATTTCGGCTGAAAAATCCACATGTCCGGGAGTATCCATCAGCGTAAAATGCTTTTCTCCAAGATCGTACTCTGCCTGCTTGGAAAAGATCGTGATGCCTCTCTCCCGTTCCTCCGCCGCATGGTCAAAAAAGCTGTCCCCGTGATCCACGCGGCCAGCTTTTCTGATCACTCCTGTATGCAGAAGGATGCTTTCCGATAAGGTCGTCTTGCCGGCATCCACATGTGCCGCCAGCGCCAGACATATATTTGAGCTTTTCATCTTATATCTTTACAGGATCCTCTGTGTACGGATGAAATGGATAAAACAGCCAGAAAGGCTTATTCCCATTCTGCCTTCGTATCGCGCAGCATCAGATCCCTTACCGTCTTGCGGGGATCCGCGCCATGATTGACAACTGCGTCAACCGCGAAAATAATCGGAAGCTCAATGTGATATAGTTCGGCCATCTTCAAAGCAGCCGGAATGGCATAAATGCCCTCGACCACCATGCCGACCTCCTTTACGGCTTCCTCCGCGGATTTGCCCTGTCCCATCAGCATTCCTGCACGGTTGTTCCGGGAATGCATGCTGGTTGCAGTGACGATCAGATCTCCGACGCCGGCAAGACCGGCAAAGGTCTCCGGTCTGCATCCCATTTTCGTTCCGAGACGGGTGATCTCCGCAAGTCCGCGGGTGATCAGTGCCGCACGGGTGTTGTCCCCGTATCCGAGGCCTGTGCAGATACCGGATGCCAAAGCAATGATATTTTTGAAGGCACCGCAGAGCTGAATGCCTCTGACATCGCTGTTCGTATATACGCGCATATTATCGTTGGTAAACACCTTCTGGGCTATTTTTGCCGCATCCATATCCACAGATGCCGCAACGATGGTCGTCGGAAGGTCTACTGCCACCTCCTCCGCATGCGTCGGGCCGCTCAATGCCACGACCCTCGCGGTATGTCCGGCTTTTTTCAGCTCATCCTCGATCACCTCTGTCAGAGTCATGACCGTTGCGGCCTCTATTCCCTTGCCGACATTTACGATGATCTGTCCGTCACAGATATACGGTGCCGCCTTCTGCGCGACAGACCTCAGAAAATTGGAGGGGATAGCGATCAGCAGAATATCCTTATTCGCACATACTTCATCGATCTTTTTTGTAAAGCGGATCGCATCCGGAATCACCATGCCTGGCAGGTTGGGATGACGCCGTGTTGACGAATACTCATCCACTTCCTTCTCCAGTGCAGACCATACCTGAACATCATTGCCGGTATTTGAAAGCATACGCGCAAGCGCCATGCCCCATGTGCCGGCGCCCAGAACTCCTATTGTACTCATATGGAAAACCTCCAGACTGTTATTCTTCTATTTCCGGCTGCGGATCCCGTACCATCCTGCATGGAGCAGTGCGGCGCCGAAGATCGTAGCCAGAATATAACTCATGATCACAGCCCGGTTCGGCAAAAAGGCAAGCAGTTCCCGAAATCCGAGCTGTCCCATGTAGTAATGCGGGTTAATATAAAACATATTGATAATGTCAAACCGGTCAAAGCAGAGGTTAAATACCTCGGCAAGTACGCAGCAGGCTGCATAGATCCCGGCAGCACCCAAAAAACTTCTGATCTTCAAGTCTCTGTTTCTGGTCCCTGCATATATCCCGAGAAGGATCAGAACCACATGCCAGAGAAATGAATGCAATGTCAGCGGTGTATAGCCGTAATACATGCCGCTTGTATCTAAAAATGCGATCGTACCGGACAAAAGCGTAAAGTCCGCAAGAAATGCCAGCAGGCAATTCCTGAGCTGCTTTCCCTTTGCAAATGCCAGAGGAAAGCAGAGATACATCGGGATCGAACAAAGCTGAAACGGGAAATACCACCATTGATACTCTCCGCCGTGCAGGACAAAGGTCAGACAAAGCTGCTTCCAGATCTCACTGATCAGTAAGCCTGCCCCGACCATAAAAAACACCTTCTGCTCTCTCATCATAAGCGGCTTTCGCTCCCTGCCGCAGCACAGCTGTCGAGCATCAGAAATGCAGCTCCGTTTCCGCGGGCATTCCCCATGCGGCGATGTGAAAAAAACAGATCCGTTCTTTCCATGGTGCACAGTCCCGAAATGGAAATGTGTTCCGGGCGTACGCCTGCGCTTAAAAGGATGTGTTCATTGGCTGCTTTCTGATCCAGGAGGTATTTGCCGTTCTGCAACGCCTTCAGGAATACGCCGCTGCCCCGCCTGCCGTATCGCGACGGCAGCCGGGAAGAGCTTTCTTCCAGGCACTGAGCCCCGAACTCATCCATAAAAGCTTCCGCAACCTCTTCGCCGACTTCATAACACTTTCCGCATGCACAGGGGCCGATGGCAGTGATCAGATCCCCGGGCTTTGTTTCGAAGGCCTCATGCATCCTTTGGATCGTTACTGCTCCGATCCTCTTCCATGTTCCCTTCCAGCCCGAATGGCTCAGTCCGATGGCATGATGTACAGGATCCACAAAAAAAAGCGGTGTACAGTCGGCATGATAAGTACAGAGCATGACTCCCGGCACATCGGTGATCAGGCCGTCGATATCCTTATAATCACGCTCCCGGGTAAATCCCTTGCCGGCATCTTCCTTAACGATCCTGCGGATATTTGATGTGTGAGTCTGCCAGCCGGTCACCATATCGCCGGGCGTAATATCGAAAAACGCAGCCGCACGGCGGACGTTCTCGTTGACGGATTCCCTCTCATCCCCGCGTGCGTAAGAAAGATTCAGGCTTTCAAAACAGCCGCGGCTCACGCCGCCCTTTCTGGTAGCAAAGCCGTGCCGTACAAGCCCGGTCTCCTCAAGGGCCGGAAAAACGACAAAGCTGAGGCCGTCCCGGTCGAGGAAGCGCTCGGCAGTATTCTGTTTATCATTAAAATGATCCGTCATATTGAACTCTTGTAAACATGCGGCGTCTGCTCACCAT
>CAMNFX010000003.1 GCA_946537585.1 uncultured Lachnospiraceae bacterium | reverse complement strand
AGCTGATCAGCCGGAAACCCTTCCCCGCGCCGAAATTCCATCTGAATCCGGATGTAAAGGATTTCTATGACTTTACGCCTGATGATGTATCTCTGGAGGATTATCAGTACGGACCGCAGATCAAGGGGATCCCGATCGCGGTATAAGCCTGCAGCAAAAAGTCATCCGGAAGGAACGCCTGGGATCATGACAGCAGGCGGTGTTCAGAAGCGGAGCATAAAAGATGAAAGCGATCGTGAATGTAAACAGAGATTGGGCGATTGGCAGGAATAATGAACTGCTGATCAATATTCCGGAGGATATGAAGTATTTCCGCAGCGTGACCGGAGGGAAGACGGTCGTGATGGGGCGAAAGACTCTGGAAAGCTTTCCGGGCAGGAAACCATTAAAGGGCAGGATCAATATCGTTCTGACGAGGGATCCTTCCAGGATCCCGGATGAATCCAAAGCGGCAGCAGACGTGGTGATCCATGCGGATTCCCTGGAAGCAGCTTCTAAGCTTCGCGAACTTATAAAGGAAAGAACTGCCGGCGAAACAACGGCAGAGGACAGAAAACCGGGAACAGCCCTTGTGATCGTTCCCGACACCGATCAACTCCTGGAGCTTCTCAAAGTTACGGCCCCCGGTCCGGGGGAAAAGCTCTGCGAGGGCGCAGAGGAAAGCCTTTTTTCTGATGCTGTTTATGTGATCGGCGGCGCTTCCGTCTATGAAAAGATGCTGCCGTACTGTGACTTCTGCCTGGTGACGGTCAATGATTATGATCCCCCGGCAGATGCGCCTGCTGATTCGTGGTTTCCGAATCTGGATGCGGATCCCGGCTGGGTGAAAATCCGGCAGGGGGATATGAAAGAATCTGAGGGCGTGCATTTCTGCTTTTGTGAGTATGCAAAACGGATGGATCCTCCTGCGGTTGCATCGGATTTGTGATTGGAAATGCGGACAGGCCGATCATTCTTTGCGCGGGGGAGGATCCTGCAACATAAATATGCGTCTAGACAGATACCTTGCGGAAGCCGGTGCCGGCACCCGCAGTGAAGTAAAGAAAAAAATAGCAGCCGCTGAGGTCTGCGTGAACGGGGAGACTGTCCGGGATCCGGGCATGAAGGTGGATGAAACTGCGGATTTGGTTACGCTTGGCGGACGTCCTGTCCGATACGCCGCCTTCGAGTATTACATGCTGAATAAGCCTGCGGGAGTGATCTCGGCTTCGCGGCTCACAGGAGACTTAAGGGACAAAGATCAGGTCTGTGTGACCGATCTGATCACGGACAGGATCCGCAGTGATCTCTTTCCTGCCGGCAGGCTGGATAAGGATACCGAGGGTCTTTTGCTGATCACAAATGACGGGGATCTTGCGCATCGGCTGCTGTCTCCGAAAAAGCATGTGGATAAGACCTATTACGCGGAGCTTGACGGCATGCTCGATGAGGCTTCGAGGAACAGGCTCGAGGCCGGCGTGGATATCGGAGATGAAAAGCCGACACTCCCCTGCAGGATCCGGGTGCTTTCCGGGGGCGCTGCCTGCGAGATCACGATACGGGAAGGACGTTTCCATCAGATCAAAAGAATGTTTGAAACAGCCGGACTTAAGGTAACGTACTTAAAGCGGCTTTCCATGGGACCGCTGACGCTTGACCCGAAGCTGAAGCCGGGAGAGTACAGACCACTTACGGAGCAAGAGCTTAAGCTGCTGAAACAATAATAAACGGAGCAATTTATGAACGAGACAAAAGATTATATGATCCGCGCAACTGCCGCGGACGGATTTATCAGGGCTTTTGCCGCCACAACGAGAAACACGGTGGAGACGGCGCGTCAGCATCACAATACCTCACCGGTAGCGACTGCTGCCCTCGGCAGACTGATGACGGCAGCGCTGATGATGGGATATGATATGAAAAACGATCCGGATCTTCTGACGATCCGCATTAACTGCGACGGCCCGATCGGAGGACTCCTGGTCACGGCGGACCGCAGCGGTCATGTCAAGGGCTATGTTCACAATCCTGATGTTATGCTCCCTCCGAACGCAAAGGGAAAACTTGATGTCGGAGGCGCGCTCGATCTCGGCGTTCTGTCCGTGATCCGGGACACCGGACTGAAGGAACCGTATATCGGTCAGACGATCCTGGTATCCGGCGAGATCGCGGAGGATCTTACCTATTATTTCGCCAATTCCGAGCAGGTACCGTCCTCTGTAGCGCTGGGAGTCCTGATGAACCGGGACAATACCGTGCGTCAGGCAGGGGGATTTATTCTGCAGCTTATGCCGGGCGCTCCGGATGAGGTGATCGACCGTCTGGAGAAAAAAATCGGCACTCTCGACAGTATGACAGCCATGCTCGACAGAGGCATGACCCCGGAGGATGTCCTGAACCTGATCCTGGGGGATATGGACCTTGAGATCAATGAACATCAGGAATGCTCCTTCTTCTGCAATTGCAATAAGCACCGTCTGGAGCAGGCACTGATCAGCATCGGAAAGAAGGATCTTGAGGAAATGATCCGGGAAGGAAAAGACATCGAAATGGAATGCCATTTCTGTTCAAAAAAGTACTCCTTCACCGTGGACGAACTGAAGACACTGCTGGAAAAAGCCAAATAAGACAAATCTAAAAAAACGCTAAACTTTATTAAAGCCTGATAACTTTTTTGTTGAATCCGAAGTCTGATGCGCTTATAATGTAATTGGTCCTTTGCAGGAAAGGGAATGAGTTCATTTATTAACCGGCCTGGCCGGAATCACACGCGTAAGAAGGAGGCTCTGATGAAAAAATTTTTACAGGAGTTTAAAGAGTTCGCAATTACCGGCAACATGGTAGATCTTGCCATTGGTATGATCATCGGCGGCGCATTCACCACGATCGTTAAATCTCTCGTGGACAATATCTGCATGCCGATCATCGGTCTCCTGACCGGCGGCATTGATTTCAATAACCATTTCATTGCGCTCGACGGCCAGCATTACAATACCATCGAAGAGGCCGGCGGGGTAGCGCTGATCAAGTACGGCTCCTTTATTACGGATGTGATCAGCTTCCTGATCCTTTCCTTTGTTGTCTTCATTATTGTCAAAAACGTCAACAAGCTCCGTGAAATGAAAAAGGCAAAGGAGCCGGTGGCAGAGGAAGCACCCACCGAGAAGGAATGCCCCTACTGCTTCACCAAGATCAACATCAATGCGACCCGCTGCCCGCACTGCACCTCACAGCTTGACAAGTGATTTTCTGCTGTATGAAGGATTCCAACAGCTTCGTGTAAAAAGCGAAGCTGTTTTTTTATAGAAATTTCATTTGTGTTTTCCGGCAGGAGCTGTTAGGATAGTACTCGCAATGTGAAATGTTCCGGTCCTTACAGCTTGTATGAAGGATCTGAAAATAATCAAATACATCATCATAGCAGCCGGAGCAATCGTGTCGGCTGCTTTTTATGTCACGGGCGGGATCGGCCCGGGCTCTTTCGGCTATGAGATGGTCGCGGAGGAAGAGCCCCCGGAAAGCGGAAAAAATGACCGGTTGTCTGAAACAGAAGGCAGCAGGGCCGTTTCGGAGAAAAAAGAAGGGAACCCTGCGGCCGCAACCGGTCTGTCATCGGATCTGCATCTGTCATCTCCGGACCCCGGGGAGATCGTCGTCCGGCTGAGCGATGATCAGCTTGAAAGAATAGAGCTGCTGATCAGGACAGCCGTAAGGGAAGAGGTGACGGCCATGGCGGACGAAGGCTATCTTGAGGCGGCGCTGCAGGAGGCTGCGGATTCGGCGGAGTCGAGGGTTAAAGCCAGAGAGGGCATGGTCGATCTCAACCGCGCGGGAAAGGAAGAACTGATGACGCTGCCCGGCATCGGAGAGAAAAAGGCAGAGGATATCCTTGCCTACCGGGAGGCAAACGGAGCCTTTCACAGCATCGAAGAAATCACCAGGATCTCCGGCATCAAGGAAGCCGCGTTTCAGAAGATCAGAGACAAAATATATGTTTCTGTTCAGCACCCCTGGAATCCTGGCTCTTTCAGATGAAAAGCCTGCTTTTCAGATGAAAAAGTCTGGATGACAGGGGCGGACGAGGCGCGGCGCGCCTCTGTCAGCCTACAGTCTCAGAATGCCGGGCATTCTGAGACTTGGTGCCGAACAGATTTAAATTGTCTGATTAGCGATGCGTAAATGTACGAGATGTGTTATACTATACTATTATTTATGTTATTAAGTCAGGAGGTTTCCCATGGCAGACAATAATATACAGATCGTTAACAAGACGGAGGAGCTTCGCGGCAGCGTAAAGATCGCGGATGATGTCATTTTGTGCATAGCCGCTCTGGCAGCCACCGATGTGGAAGGCGTAGCCGGTATGGCAGGAGGCATTACCAATGACCTTGTATCCATGTTCGGCGGCAAAAACCTCAGAAGAGGCGTCAAGGTCAGCGTGGAAGAAGATGAGGCTCAGATCTGGCTTTCGATCAATGTAAAATATGGCTGCAGCATTCCTGCGGTCAGTGCCCGGGTACAGGAGAAGGTCAGAAGCACCATCGAAAACATGACCGGTCTTAGCGTTACCGAGGTAAATGTAAATATTGCCGGCATTGATACCCAGGCAGACGAATAAGACGAAAGATGCAGACATATCATGGATAAACATCAGATCAGAGAACAGGTCTTCAGGATCATCTTCGGTATCGGATTTCAGGCGGACAGGGATCCGGAGGTGCTGATCTCTCAGTACATCGACGAGACCTGCGATGTGGAACTTAAGAGCGCGGACCGCAGGAAGATCTCCGAGAAGGCTCTTATGGTTTGCGAGAAGATCCCTGAGATCGATGAAAAGATCAACGCGGTCGCCGAGGGATGGAAAACGAACCGCATGGGCAAGGCGGAGCTGAACATTCTCAGGCTTGCCGTGTATGAGATCCTCTACGATACGGGGGTCCCTGTTAAGGTTGCCATCAACGAGGCGGTGGAGCTCGCCAAGGAATACTGTAATGATGACGCACCGGCATTCATCAACGGAATGCTGGCGCGCTTTGTGCCCGAAGAGAACGAAACGGTCACAATGTAAAGCAAATGCAGGTATATTCAGTCACTCAGATCAATTCATATATCAAAAACCTGTTTGTGCGGGATTTTCTGCTGTCCCGCATTACCGTGCGCGGCGAGGTGTCCAACTGCAAGTACCATTCGTCAGGGCATATTTACTTTACGCTGAAGGACCGGGGCGGCTCGATCAGCTGCGTCATGTTTTCCGGTCAGCGGGAACGCCTGACCTTTCGCCTTCAGGACGGGCAGGAGATCGATGCCTCCGGGCAGATCACCGTATATGAGAAGAACGGCACCTATCAGCTCTATGTGAGAGACTGCCGCCTGTCAGGATCGGGTGAGCTCTATGAGCGCTTTCTGCAGCTCAAGGAAGAGCTGGCAGAGATGGGGATGTTCGATGATATTTATAAAAAGCCGATCCCCCGTTACGCGCAGAAAATCGGCATCGTTACAGCTGCGACCGGAGCCGCGATCCAGGATATTATCAATGTTTCCGCCCGGCGGAACCCTTATGCCCAGCTCGTGCTCTATCCTGCTAAGGTACAGGGAGAGGGAGCAAAGGAAAGTATCGTCCGGGGGATCCGGGTACTGGATGACATGGGGCTTGACGTGCTTATCGTGGGCCGCGGCGGCGGATCTATTGAGGACCTGTGGGCCTTTAATGAAGAGTGTGTCGCGAGAGCGATCTTTGATGCACGCACTCCGGTGATCTCCGCTGTCGGACATGAAACGGATTTTACGATCGCGGATTTTGTAGCGGACCGCAGGGCGCCCACCCCCTCTGCCGCAGCAGAGCTGGCAAACTTCGAATACGATGTTCTGGAGGAGCAGTTTGCGGCCTACAGAAGCGCTCTCGAGAAAAACACATCTCAGCGCATCCGGCTGCTTAAGTCCAGACTTCAGGCATGCACGGAGCGTCTCGGACGGCTTTCTCCGGGCAATGTTCTTTCAAATAAGCGGCAGCAGCTGAAAGCATCCGGGGATGCAATGCGGCATCTGATCGGGATGAAAACAGAAAGAAACCGGCAGCAGGCCTCAAGGATATCAGACCGGCTGCAGCTTGTCATGCATAAGCGGCTGGAGAATTCATCACACCGTCTGAAGATGGCGGCAGTGCGTCTCGACGGGATGTCTCCCTTAAAAAGAATGAGCGGCGGATACGGATATCTTGCGGATGAAAGCGGACGCAACATCCGTTCCGTCAAAGAGATCCGTCCCGGAGAGAAGATGACGACTTATATTCAGGACGGCCGGATCCTGTCTGAGGTGATTTCGGCGGAGGAAGTAAAGCAATGGAAGCTCGAATAAAACAAAACAATACTGATGCGTCAGATACAGATGAACTGACGATCGAGGAAAGCTTTGAGAGACTGGATGCGATCCTTGAGAAGATGGAGGATGAAGAAACCGGTCTTGAGGAATCCTTCCGGCTCTATGAGGAAGGGCTCAAGCTGATCCGCCGCGCGGAGGCGGGAATCGACAGGGTCGAGAAGAAGATCCGTATATTAAACGAGGAGGAAGCCTGATACTATGAGCTTTAAGGATGATCTGAAAGTCTGTTCGGAATCCGTCAGCCGGGAGATCGAAGCATTTCTGCCGGCAGAAGAGGGGTTTCAGAAGACGATTTTTGAAGCCTGCAACTATTCCGTGATCAATGGCGGAAAGCGTCTGCGTCCGATTATGATGCAGTCCGTATACCGTCTGTGCCGCGGCGAGGAGAGGCCTTATACAGACGATGACCGGGAGATACTGGTTCCTTTCATGGCAGCAATCGAAATGATCCATTCCTCCTCTCTTGTACACGATGATCTTCCCTGTATGGATAACGATGTACTGCGGCGCGGGGTGCCCAGCACATGGGCAAAATTCGGTGAGGATATGGGTACGCTTGCCGGGGACGGTCTGATGATCTACGCCTTTGAGACCGCGTCGAAATCAAAAGCACCTGCAGAGGCGAAGGCAGAGGCTGTACGCATCCTGGCGCAGAAGACCGGTATTTACGGAATGATCGGCGGACAGACCGTGGATGTGCAGCTGACCGGAAAGAGACCGTCAAAGGAACAGCTCGAGTTTATTTACCGCCTGAAGACCGGCGCGCTGATCGAGGCTTCCTTCATGATCGGGGCCGTGCTTGCAGGCGCGGATCAGAAAACCGTTTCGCTTTTGGAGGAAGCTGCCTGCTGCATCGGTATGGCGTTCCAGATTCAGGATGATATTCTCGATGTAACGGCAACAGAAGGAGAGCTCGGAAAGCCGATCGGATCCGACGCTGCAAACGGCAAGGTCACCTGGCTGACTTATTATGGCATGGAGCAGTCTGTACAGGATGTGAAGGACTATACCCAAAAGGCACTGAATATCATCAGGGAAATCGGTCAGGACCCGTTCCTGGAGGCTCTCCTGATCTATCTGATCGACCGGAAATCATAAATGGAAAAGAAAAGACTCGATGTCCTGCTGTGCGAGCGGGGGCTTGCGGAAAGCAGGGAGAAGGCAAAGGCCGTGATTATGAGCGGCATTGTCTACGTCAACAACAATAAAGAAGACAAGGCGGGCTCCACATTCCCGGATTCAGAGGATACGCTGATCGAGGTGCGGGGAGCGGGGCTTAAGTATGTAAGCCGCGGCGGATTAAAGCTGGAGAAGGCCATGGAGACCTTCGGGATCCGCCTTGAGGGAATGACCTGCATGGATATCGGGGCATCTACGGGCGGTTTTACCGACTGCATGCTGCAAAACGGTGCCGTAAGAGTCTACGCTGTCGATGTCGGTCACGGACAGCTTGCCTGGAAGCTTCGGAACGATGAACGGGTCATCTGCATGGAAAAGACCAATATCCGTTATGTGGTTCCGGAGGATATCGGCGTGAAACTGGATTTTGCTTCGGTGGATGTGTCATTTATCTCACTGGACAAGGTCCTGCCGGTAGCCCGGGAGCTGCTGAAGGATGACGGACGGATGGTCTGCCTCATTAAGCCGCAGTTTGAAGCGGGCAGAAGCGAAGTCGGAAAAAAGGGAGTGGTCCGCGATAAAAAGGTCCACTGCGCAGTGGTTCGAAAGATCGCTGACTTAAGCTTAAATCTCGGATTTACAGTTCTCGGACTGACCTGGAGCCCTGTCAAGGGGCCGGAAGGAAATATAGAATATCTGATCTATCTCGGGAAGACCCGGGAAGCGGCAGGACCGTCTGTTATGATTCCCGATGAGCAGATCATCTCGCTGGTGGACAGCGCACACGCAGAGCTGGATAAGTAAGATGGCCAGCAGAAATACATGAAGAACTTTTATATTATCATCAGTGAGAATGCCAATAAATCTGTCCAGAATACCAAAAGGCAGCTGATCGAACGATTTAAAAGCTGCGGCGAAGGCATCCGCTTTGACGTTTATGAGGGATATCTGGGCAGAAGTTTTAAGATCCCTGAGGAAGTCGACTGTGTGATCACGGTCGGAGGCGACGGCACGATGCTGAGAGCGGCGCGGGCCGCTTTCGGCAGACAGGTCGCGTTTATCGGCATCAACCGCGGCCATATGGGTTATCTGACGGAGGTCTCGGAGATCCACGATTATGACTCACTGGTCGAACGGCTTATCAATAATGATTTTCAGATCGAGGAACGGATGATGCTGGCGGCAAGAGTCCGCAGGAAAGGAAAGAATATCTTCCGGGATTTTGCGCTGAATGATGTACTGCTCGGGAAAAATGATTCTGTCCACATGATGGAATATGAGGTATATGTCAACGGCACGCTGCTCAACACCTACCGGGCAGACGGCGTCGTTGTTTCAAGCCCCACCGGTTCTACCGGCTATTCACTGTCCGCAGGCGGACCTATTGCGGAGCCATCCGCAAAGCTGCTGATCCTGACACCGATCTGTCCGCATGCGATCAATACCCGTTCTATTGTGCTTTCTGCAGGAGACAAGGTACGTATTGTGCCCTTGAGTGATAACCTGCTGGTTTCCTGCGACGGCGCGGACGGAACAGAAGTCCGGATCGGTGACGAGGTCATAGTTACCCGGTCATCACACGCGATGAGGTTCATCCGCCTCAGGGAAGCATCATTCCTCGATACATTAAGAGACAAGATGAGGGTGGTATAGTAACTGATCTGCATCATCTGACTGAGAACTGCCTGCGGGCTGCTTGCAGACAGCAGGGCAGTTCGAAAGGAAGAGTCTGCGATCAGCAGACATCAGGGTCATGAGCAGGAAGACCGAAGGTCTTCTGCGAATGAGGCTGATGATGCATATATAAGCAATAGGAGAATAACCGTATGAAAGTCGGCAGACAGGCCAAAATCGTCGAACTGATCGGTAAATATGATATAGAGACACAGGAGGAGCTCTGCTCCCGTTTGAACGAAGCGGGCTATGAGGTCACCCAGGCTACGGTTTCAAGGGATATCCGGGAGCTGAAGCTTACGAAGGTTGCCGGACATGACGGAAGAGTCGTTTACCGGGCGGTACGCGCCAACGAAGACTTCTCACACAAATATCTGAATGTGCTGAGAACAGGGTATGTATCCATGGATATGGCTCAGAACATTCTTGTGATCCGCACGATCGCCGGGATGGCGATGGCGGTGGCTGCCGCCATAGATGCCATGCAGTTTCGGGAAGTGGTCGGCTGCATAGCAGGTGACGATACGATCATGGTCGCGGTACGCACCGTGGATGGCTGCCTGGATGTAATGACCAGGATCCGGGATCTCGTGGACAATGGGTAATGCTATGCTGCTTGAACTGAATGTGAAAGATATCGCACTGATCAGAAAGGCTTCCGTTGAATTTGACAGAGGCCTGAACATCCTGACCGGAGAGACCGGAACCGGCAAGTCCGTGATCATCGATTCGGCACTTCTTGCCCTTGGGGGCAAGGTGCGCGGGGATATGATCCGCCGGGGTGCGGAATATGCCTATATAGAGCTTATTTTCAGTGTGGACGCTGAGAAGGAGGCGCTCCTTAAGGAACTGGATGTAACACCTGACACAAACGGGCAGCTGATCATCAGCCGAAAGATCATGCCCGGACGCAGCGTCAGCCGGATCAATGACGAGACAGTAACGCTGACAAAGCTGCGTGCGGTCACCTCTCTTCTGATCGACATCTACGGACAAAATGAGTTTCATACCCTGATGGACCGCAGGATGCACCTTTCGATCCTGGATGACTATATGTCGCAGGAGACCGGCGGGCTGCTGAACTCTCTCAGGGAAGCGCATGCGAAGTGGCAGGCAGCAGCCAGGCTGGCTGCCGGATTTCAGCTGGATGAAAAGGAACGCCTCAGGGAAATGGATCTTGCTTCTTACGAGATCCAGGAGATCGCTGATGCAAACTTAAAGCCCGGTGAGGAGGAAGAACTGACCTTGCGCTTTCGCAAGCTGAATAATGCCAGAAACATCATAGAATCTGTCAGCAGCGCCTACAATGAGCTCTCCGCCTGCGATACGGGACGGATCCTCTCTGATATCGGTCATGCCCTTCGCTATGACGAAGACCTTAAGCAGATCTATGATGAGATGATGGATGCGCAGTCACTGCTCGAATCTGTAAAGCAGGATCTGAATGCTTATGCCGGCACAATGGAGCCGGATGAGGAAGAACTTGCGGAAACAGAGCACCGGCTGGATCTGATCCGCTCATTGGAAGCCAAATACGGACGGGATATCAACGAGGTCCTTTCATATAAAAAGGAACGGGAGGAGCGGCTTAAGGAGCTTGAAAGCTATGAACAGGATAAGCAGCGGGCTGAAGCCGAGCGGAACCGGGCACATGAAAAGCTGCTCAGCTTAAGCGAGTCCTTAAGCAAGGCCCGCCAGAAAGGGGCAGTGCGTCTGTGTACTGCCATCTTAAATGAACTGAAGGATCTTGGATTTGAAAAGGCCCAGCTTTCGATGGACTTCAGACGCAAGGCAGTCTCAGAGGACGGCTTTGATGACGCCGGATTCGTAGCTGCTCTTAATCCGGGCGAGATGATGAAGAACTTAAGCGAAGTGGCCTCCGGCGGCGAGCTCTCCAGAGTCATGCTGGCAGTCAAGACCGTTCTTGCGAAGACGGACAGGATCCCTACCCTGATCTTTGATGAGATCGACACGGGAATCAGCGGAAGAACTGCTCAGAAAGTATCCGAAAAGCTTGACGTGATCGGACAGGACCATCAGGTGATCTGCGTTTCTCACCTGCCGCAGATCGCTGCAATGGCAGATACGCACTATGTGATCCGAAAGGTAGAAACGGACGGCAGGAATGAAACACGGATAGAACGGCTGGACAGAGAGGGCAGTGAGCAGGAACTGGCCCGGCTTCTTGGAGGCGTTGAGATCACGAAAGCAGTGCGGGACAATGCACATGAAATGAAAGAGCTTGCCCTTTCCGGAAAAGCTAAGAGGAGAAGGATCTGATGAAAGAATTTCTGATCAAGTACCAGCTGATCGCTACTGTTGTGATCGGCTGGTCGCTGGCCCAGATCATAAAGACAATGATCATCCTCAGGATCGAGCATAAGTTTGTTCCGGAGCGTCTGATCGGCTCCGGCGGAATGCCGAGCTCGCACTCCTCCACGGTGTGCTCTCTGGCAACAGCCGCTGTATTTTTGTATTCCTTAAATTCTTTTGAATTCGCCATCAGCGCCGTGCTTGCCATCATCGTGATGCATGACGCCATGGGCGTCCGTCTGGAAACAGGCAAGCAGGCCAAGGTCCTGAATGCGCTTCTCGAGGAGAATCCCTTCAAATGGGAGGGAGAGGTGCTTGAGAACAATCTGAAGGAGCTGGTCGGACATACGCCCCTGCAGGTGGTTGCCGGCGCGCTGCTGGGAATCCTTGTCGGCATTACGGTCAATTATCTTGCGCATGCTTAACAAAAGTAACTGCGGACATTATGAGTTTCATCGGTTCTGAAAAACCAAAGAAGTTTTTGAGGGCGCTGCTGATCATACTGGCGGCGTTTTCTCTGTGCGCCTGTCATGGCCTCGAGCTTGAGGAAAAGACCGAAGAGGTTGAGGAATACACGAGACCGCAGGCAATGATCCTGATCGCCAATGAGCGAAACCGGTATGAGTCTGTGTACTCCGGTGATATCTGGCAGATCCCTGTCAGCGATGATGATACCGGTCTTGACAAGCTGACCGTACAGAACGTCAAGCAGTATATGGAACAGCTGAAGCTTCTCTGCATGCTGGCAGAAGAACAGGGGATCACCGTCACCAGCCAGGAGCGGGATCTTCTGCGTCAGCTTACCGATGAATATATGGCGGGCTTAAGCGGGGAGGACCTCGCTTATATCGGCTGTGACCGTACGGATGTTCAAAAGCTGTATACGGACTATTACACGGCCAACAAGCTGATCAAAGGGATCACCTCGAGGGTCAGCTCCGAGATCAGCGATTCTGAAGCAAAGGTCATCCGGATCCAGCAGATCGGAACAGCAGATCTGAAAAAGGCCAAGGCCATCCTGAAGCGGGTCAAGATCGACGGCGCCAATTTCAATTCTCTTGCCAGCCGCTACACGGAAACAGATACGATTGAAGAAACGCTCATGCGGGGGAGCCGCGGGGATCTGATCGAACGGACCGCGTTTGAGCTGGAGGAGGGGCAGATCTCCAACATCCTTCAGATCGGCGAGATGTATTACATTATCAAATGCGTGGACGGTTATTCCAAGGAGGCGACCCTTGAAAGAAAGAGCCGCCTTGAGCGGGCGATGAACAACCAGGCATTTCAGGCTGTATTCGGCCCCTACAGTCAGGAACATAAGATCCGTTTTTCGGAACGCTTCTGGAGTGAGATCGATTTCAAAGAGCCCACCGGTTCGACGGTGGAAAGCTTTTTTGACCTTTATGAAAAGGCTTTTTCCTGAAGATGATTCCGGCATGAATCATGCCGTGAAGATATAGTAGTTTAGTACGAGGAGATGGTAAACATGTCAGAAATGACAAACAAAAAAGGCAATTTAAGCATCAACAGTGAGAACATTTTTCCGATCATCAAAAAATGGCTGTATCAGGATCATGATATTTTTTACCGTGAGCTGATCTCCAATGGCTGCGACGCAGTGACCAAGCTGAAGAAGCTTTCTCTGATCGGAGAGTATACAGCTCCTGAAGGAGAAGCCTACCGGATCGATGTAACGGTGGATCCGAGAGTGAATACGATCACCTTCGAGGACAACGGCATCGGTATGACCGCCGAAGAAGTGGATTCCTATATCAACCAGATCGCGTTTTCAGGAGCGGCGGACTTTCTGCAGAAATATAAGGACAAGGCCAATGAAGATCAGATCATCGGACATTTCGGTCTTGGATTCTATTCCGCCTTCATGGTGGCGGACAAGGTGGTCATCGACACCCTTTCCTACCGGGACGGCGCGGAGCCGGTCAGCTGGGTATCCGAGGACGGCATGGCCTATGAAATGAAGCCAGGCACCCGCAGTTCTCACGGCACTACGATCACGCTCACCATCAATGAGGATGAGCTGCAGTTCTGCAATGAGTATAAGGCCAGAGAGGTCATTGAGAAATACTGTTCCTTCATGCCGGTCGAGATCTATCTGAAGGATGCGGCAAAGGAAGAGGAAAAAGCCAGGAAAAAGGCGGAAGAGGACGCCAAAAAGAAGGAAGAGGCTTCTGCCGGCACGATCGAAGTAGGGGATGCCAAAAAGGAAGAGGAGAAAACGGAGGATTTCAAGGAGGTTGAAGCCGAGGTTATCGAGAAGCCGCTCAATGACATCCACCCGCTTTGGAACGAGAGCCCTTCCCAGGTCAAGGAAGAGCAGTATAAGGAGTTTTACCGTAAGGTCTTCCGGGATTATAAGGAGCCTCTTTTCTGGATCCATCTGAATATGGATTATCCGTTCAACTTAAAGGGTATTCTGTATTTCCCGAAGATCAACAGCGAATACGAGAACCTGGAAGGCACGATCAAGCTCTACAACAACCAGGTATTCATTGCCGACAATATCAAGGAAGTCATCCCGGAGTACCTTCTGCTCTTGAAGGGCGTGATCGATTGCCCGGATCTTCCTCTGAACGTTTCCCGTTCTGCGCTGCAGAACGACGGCTTTGTAAAGAAGATCTCCGATTATATCACAAAGAAGGTCTCCGACAAGCTGACCGGTATGTTCAAGGTCGACCGTGAGAACTACGAAAAATACTGGAATGACATCAGCCCCTTCATCAAGTACGGCTGCCTGAAGGATGAAAAATTCGGCGACAAGATGAAGGAAGCCATTATTTTCAAGAACCTGGATGATAAGTTCGTGACTGCGGCCGAATATCTGAAGAAGGATACGGACACGGCTGAAGAAAAGACAGAAGAGGCCGAGGCATCGGCTTCGGAAAGCAAAGCTGCAGAAGAAAAGAAGAAGGATACGATCTTCTATGTAACGGATGAGAAGGAACAGGGCCAGTATATCCGGATGTTCAAAAACGCCGGACAGGATGCTGTCATGATGCTCTATGCCATCGATACGCCCTTTATTTCCTGGTTCGAACAGAAAAATGAAGACATCTCCTTTGTCCGGATCGATGCGGACCTCACCGACAGCTTTAAGGGAGAGGCGGACGACAGCGAGGCGGCAAAGGCTGACAATGAGAAGCTGATCAGTCTGTTCCGGAAGGTCCTCGATGACGCAGAGCTGGATGTGAAGGTTGAAAGCCTGAAGGACGCATCTGTGGCATCGCTCATGACGATGTCCGAGGACGGACGCCGCATGCAGGAAATGATGAAGATGTATGCAGCATACGGCATGAATATGGGTGATATGGGCAAGGAAGCCCAGACCCTGGTGCTCAATTCAAACAATGAGCTCGTAAAGCGCCTCCTGAAGGAGACGGACGAAAAAGAGCCGTCCGAGCTCGGCAGAAAGATCACGGAACAGCTTTATGATATGGCACTGCTTCAGCGAAACGGCCTCAGCCAGGAAAGGATGGCTGCATTCATCGCAAGAAGCCAGGAGCTGATGCTGAAGCTTTCCTGATCACGAAAGGGAGCATGCATGCTCCCGAAGGACACCCGCATAAGATGAACTGACGCTGTATGGAGGAAGTCATATGAATGGAGCAGAGGCAATGGTGAAATGCCTGGAGTTAGAAGGCATTACCACGATATTTGGATACCCCGGAGTGGCGATCGCTCCGTTTTATGATGCAATAGGGAAGTCTTCCGTACGCCACATCCTGGTCCGCCAGGAACAGGCGGCAGGCCATGCCGCCAACGGTTACGCCAGGATCTCAAGAAAAACGCAGGTATGCGTGACTTCCTCCGGCCCCGGCGCCACCAATCTGATCACGGCGCTTGCGACGGCCTACGCGGACAGCATTCCGCTGGTAGCGATCACCGGACAGGTGGACAGCCACCTCGTCGGCAGAGATGTGTTTCAGGAAGCGGATATCCGCGGTGCGACAGAGTCCTTTGTCAAGTACAGCTATCTGGTGCGCAGCACAAATGATATTCCCCGCATCATGAAAGAGGCATTCTATATTGCCTCTACCGGCCGCAAGGGCCCTGTTCTGATCGACATTCCGCATGATGTCCAGCTGAAGGAGATGAGTGTACCCTTCGAGTATCCGGAAAGCGTCGAAATGCGTGGCTACAAGCCGAACCACAAGATCAATGCCCAGCAGATGAACAAGGTCATCGAGGCGATCCGCAAGGCGAAAAAGCCTCTGATCTGCGCAGGCGGCGGCGTGATCTTAGGCCATGGCGAACCGGAAGTCAGGGCATTCTGCGAAAAAAATCATATTCCGCTGGTCTCTACGATCATGGGAATCGGTGTTCTGCCGAAGAACCATTCCATGTATTTCGGAATGCTTGGCAACAACGGAAAGCCCTACGCAAACCGCGCGGTCATGAGCAGTGATCTGCTGATCATTGTCGGCGCCCGTATTGCGGACCGGGCCGTTCCGAAGCCGGAAAGCCTGGAAAAACAGGTATCGGTCATCCATATCGACATCGATTCTGCCGAGATCGGCAAGGTATTGGGCCCGACGATCCCTCTTGTGGGCGATGTGAAGGAGATCTTCGCGATGCTTAACGAGGTGGATTTCCCGCAGTGCGACGTCAACTGGATCGGCACTCTCGAGCAGATCAAACACAGCACTGTGGATCAGCGCAAGTGGAGCGAAAACAAGGTCAATCCCATGGAACTGGTCAAAACTCTCTCCGAGAAGATGGATCCGGATGCGATCTATGTGGCGGATGTGGGACAGAACCAGCTGTGGAGCGCGGACAATTATGTGATGAAGGAGGGCCGATTCCTTACGAGCGGCGGCATGGGAGCTATGGGCTATGCGATCCCTGCGGCTTTCGGAGCCAAGATATGCGCGCCCGAAAAGCAGGTCGTGGCAGTCTGCGGCGACGGGTCCTTCCAGATGAGCATGTATGAACTCGGCACGATCGCAGTCAACAAGGTGCCCTTAAAGATCCTGGTCATGAAGAACCGTTACCTCGGACTGGTCAGAGAGCATCAGGAGAAGGTATTCGGGTCACGCTACAGCGGAGTCGAGCTCTATGACTATCCGTACTATGACAGGATCGCCGAAGCCTACGACATGGGCTATTATCACTGCGACAGAAATGATGCCATGCCGGATGAGCTGGACCGCTTCCTTTCACATGACGGTGCCGCCATCATGGTCTGTGAAATCGATGCGTCAAATAACGTTATTTAAAGGAGGGACAGCATGAAGGGTATTTTTTCAGTTCTTGTGGAAAACCATGACGGTGTTCTGTCCCAGATTTCAGGGCTGTTTGCACGCAGGGGCTTTAACATCGACAGCCTGGTCGTCGGCGAGACCGAACAGAAGGATGTCTCCAGCATGACGATCGTATCTACAGGCGATCAGCGCACGATCGATCAGATTGAAAAGCATCTGAACAAGAAGCCGGATGTGATCAAGGTGCGCAGGCTTGATGAAAGCAAAAGCGTTTCTCTGGAGATGATGCTGATCAAGGTGGGCTGTACTCCGATCAACCGCAGTACGCTGATCGAGATCTGTTCGATCATGGAGGGCAGGATCATGCATGTCTCGCCCAGGTCCATGCTGATCGAGGTCCATGGCACGCCGGAGCGCATCAATGACTTTATTGAGATGGTACGAAGCTACGGCATCATGGAAATGCAGCGGACCGGAGTGATTTCTCTGGGACGTTCCTGACAGAATACTCACTTTCGTCCAGGCAGACGGTTTATCGCTCTGTCGCGGACATTATGTAAAACGAGGCAGACAAAATGGCAAAAGAAGAAAAATCAGCCGGCCAGCTGCTTAAAGACGAGCTGGCCTACAGTTTTAAGCATATCGGACAGACGCATCCGGAGGATATTGACCCGGCGATCCGCTTTTGTGAGGACTACAAGGTCTTTATGAACAACTCCAAAACAGAGCGCGAGTGTACGGCATATCTGGAGCAGCTGGCTGTCAAAGAAGGATATGCTCCCTTTGACCCGGAAAAAAGCTATAAGGCAGGAGACAGAGCTTATTACATCAACCGCGGAAAGAGCATCATCTTCGTTACCTTTGGAAAGAAAGCGCTCGAAGAGGGCATCCGCTTTAATATAGCTCATATCGACAGTCCGCGTCTGGACCTGAAGCCCTTCCCGCTTTATGAAAAGGACGAAATCGCATATTTTAAAACACATTATTACGGCGGCATCCGAAAGTATCAGTGGGGGACGGTCCCGCTTGCCATGCATGGCGTGGTGATGCTGAAGGACGGAACCAGGGTCAGTGTTTGTGTCGGTGAGGCAGAAGATGATCCGAAGTTTGTGGTCTCCGACCTTCTGCCGCATCTTTCCGCGCAGCAGAACAAACGCCCGCTGAACGAGGGCCTAAAGGGCGAGGAACTCAACATCATTATCGGAAACATTCCTTATCAGGACGATGATGTCAGTGAGGCCTTCAAGCTGAAGGCACTTGAACTTCTGCATGAACGCTTCGGCATGACAGAAGCCGACTTTACGAGGGCGGAGATCGAAATGGTTCCGGCCTACAAGGCAACAGACATCGGACTTGACCGGTCCCTGGTCGGCGCATACGGGCAGGATGACAAGGTCTGTGCCTATACCGCGGCCATGGCTGCTTTTGCCGTGAAGGACCCGGCTTATACGACAGTGACGGTCTTTACCGACAAGGAAGAGATCGGCTCCGAAGGCAACACCGGCATGGCGTCCCGCGCGCTGGATCATTTTGTGGAGGACCTCTGTGAGATCTGCGGCGCCAGAAAACGTACTGTCTATCGCCATTCGGTCTGCCTTTCTTCCGATGTTAATGCTGCATATGATCCGACATTTGCGGACGTATTCGAAAGAAACAATTCCTGCTTCCTGGGACACGGTCCTGTTCTGACAAAATACACCGGTGCCAGAGGCAAATCCGGTTCCAACGACGCTTCCGCGGAAACGATGTATCATGTGATCGACTGCATGGAGAAGGAAAATGTCTGCTGGCAGATCGGTGAACTCGGAAAGGTAGATGAGGGCGGCGGCGGAACGATCGCTCTGTTTATGGCGGACATGGATGTGGATACCGTGGACCTGGGCGTTCCTGTTCTGGCGATGCACGCTCCCTTTGAAATCACCTCCAAGCTTGACATTTATCATACATACAAGGCCTTCTGTGCCTTTTACCGCTGATGGGCCTTATCCACTTGAAGCAGGATGCGTGATATCGCATCGACTCTGAGTGCTTTTATGAAGCAGATATGGGATAAACTTGACCGGAAACAGAAGAATGACCTGATCATTTTGCTTGTGCTTGTGATCGGGTGTCTTCTGTATTTCGGACTTCACAGCCGGGGAACCGATTTACGGGAAACCAGAAACGTGGTGATCAGAGTGGGAGACGAAGAGGTATATAACGGACCTTTGAGTGTCTCGGACAAAGAGCTCAGGATCAGCGGAATTCATGGCGGAAGCAATGTCTTTGTCATGGAAAAGGATGAGCAGGGCAATGCCGGTCTTCGCTGCATCGAAGCGGACTGCCCGGATCTGATCTGTGTTCATACCGGTCTGGTGACACTGCCGGACGAGCCCATTGTATGTCTGCCTCACCGGGTGACAGCCCGGATCACCGAATAAAACTAAGGAACAATGAACGGCATTCGCCTTATTCGCAACCCGGTTTATAACCGGCTTGCTCATGAGGCTGTCGTCTGCCAGGCAGACGCCGTCCTCAGGCATGCTTAAAAGCATGTTAACATGCTTTAAGCATACCTATCGGACTGAATGCCTGGTTAAGAAAGGGTATCATGAAGCTGTTATCGATCGCGGTGCCATGTTATAACTCAGCCGCATATATGAA
>CAMNFX010000002.1 GCA_946537585.1 uncultured Lachnospiraceae bacterium | reverse complement strand
TAAAAGGGAATCATCAAACATGAAAAGACAGGCAACGTACGGATATGATTTCAATATGGTGGGCCGTTCCGGACGGCGGCGTGATCTACTCAAAAAAGCCTCTTGATGACATCCTCTGGGGAGGCCTCCGGCAGGGCTCCAAGCAGATGGACAAGCTCTACCCGCAGACCCTGAAGTAAATACGATCGGCGATACCGCTCGCATGGGCCGAGAGATCTTCTCTCTTCCTATTGACCAAAGGTATAATAAAGAGGATATGGAATTCCTCGCAGAATCCTTAAACAGTTACCGGCCTTCATAAATAAGCAGCTGTCCTGTGAACTGGAAAAACAGTCCGCCCGGCAAATGCCGAACGAGCTGTTTTTTTTATACTCATACAGTTTAAAACCGCTGTCTGCTCTTATAAACGAAGAGCAAACAGCGGTTTTGGAACAATCCGTTGATATAGACCAAATCGCTCAGATCAGCCGGACGCTGCTTTCTGAAAAGGCTGCTTTACAGTCTTCCGTACAGGCAGCCCCAGTCTCTCGGCTGAATGACCGGCGGAGTATGGCTTCCGACGACAATACCGTCATACGGTGCGATAAGCTCATCGATGGTCTCACCGAAGATGTTGCTGACGATACCGAGCACCTCTCCCTTCTTGACCTTCTCGAGGAACTTCTTCTGTGGCTTGTAAATGCCGCCGTGCAGGACGTGCAGATAATCAACCGGAGTCTCGATGGCATCCTCGCGGAACTTCGGAAGCTCTCCGTCCTTCATCTTGAG
Source organism: uncultured Lachnospiraceae bacterium (assembly GCA_946537585.1). Taxonomy (GTDB): domain Bacteria; phylum Bacillota; class Clostridia; order Lachnospirales; family Lachnospiraceae; genus Avilachnospira. Next base: position 20,530 of record CAMNFX010000002.1, on the reverse strand, counting down.
GAATACAAGCAGGTTCAGGATGCCCTGATGGCACATCTCATAGATCTGCTCTCTCTGCTCCATAACTGCACAGTTTCCGCCCATCTCAAGGCAGATATAGGCCTTATGCCACATCTCTGCGAGCTGTCTTGCGGAGGTAGCGCCTCTTCCTTCTTTGGCAACGCCGCCGGACGGATCGTTCTTCCAGAGGATCGGGGTCTGGAAGCATCTTGCCATGTTCAGGGTAAGATCTCCGAAGTCCTTATCAAGCTCCGGTGTGGTATAGCAGGCAGTCGGAGTCAGGAACAGCGGATTTCCGCCGCTGTGGCAGGTTACCCAGTAGTCTGCGTTTTTGACAAAGGTATTGACGAACTTGTCCAGGATAAATGCGGAGATCTTGCCGTTCGGATCGCCCGGGAAGATACGGTTCATATCCGCATGAGTCTCATCGGTGGAGATATTCATTCTCTGACCGGAGTTAAAGCCCTCCAGGTTGAGATGCGGGATCGCAATATAAATGCCTCGGATATCCTTGGGTGACAGCTCCTGGTAAACATGTGCCGCAGCATCGGCTGCCTCCACCTCATCACCATGAATACCGCCGTCGATCAGAAGAGTCGGGCCCTCCTGCTCGCCAACGATAATGCAGTACGGGATGCGCATCATGGAGCCGTCCGCCTGGCTGGCGATATCCATGAAACCATGCTTCTTGAGACCCTTCTGCTTCTTCAGCTCTTCATAGTCAAATGTTCCCATCTCAATGACTTTGTCGATCATCGTTATTGCCTTTCTTTACTTGTGATTGTTGATTGTCATCTGATGATTTCTCAGCTTTTCTTTCGCTCTGCGCTTTATATACAGCAAAGCTTCAGGATCAGTACTTCGTAATGAAGTTGCCGTCCGCATCGAACTCAAGCTCAAACGGCTCCTCATCGAGGATCGTCAGCTGCTCTCTCGTCTTTGCCTCCGGGATCAGCGCCTCGGAGATCAGGATCGTCTCTACATCCAGAGAGTTCTTGAGGATCAGGATGCGCGGATTTGCCTCATCCATATTGAGGCAGATCGCCATCGATGCCTGGATGCACTCCTTATCGTTATCCATGATCAGCGGGACCTTGTATACGGAGGAATCATGGTCTGTGATCGCGTTCGGATAGGTTGCGTCGAAGGACATCTGATTGAAGAAACGCATCGTTCCGACATCCGCACGTCCCATGCCGGTCGCATTGCCATGAGACTCCTCAGAAAGCCCGAAGATGCCCATGCGCTCGGACTTGATGCCGATCGGCAGTCTGGAACGTCCGACAACATTCGGATCCATGCCGCCGCCGGAAAAGTTCTTACCGATCTGTTCAAGGATGATCACGTCGCAGGCATCCAGGAAGATCTTCGCCATTGCAGCCTTGGCCTCATTCAGAAGTCCGGGCTCCTTCTCCGGGATCTCATCCGGAAGCAGGAAGGGGATCTTGAAGGTGCCGTCATGCGCGTTCTCCATCAGGCCGACTCCGAAGAGAATGTTGGCCTTGCGGATGATCTCGCGACCGATTGCGTCAAGTCTCGGAGGCATGTTGTCATCGCCTGCCTTGTGCGCGACATATGCACCGGCCTGCTTGCCAAGGCCGATGGTCATCATCTTCATAAGGCCGCTCTCAAGATGTCCCTTAAAGCCGGTATGTGCCTTGATGCGGTTGACAACGATGATGCCGTCTGCCTCATGCGCATATCTGTCGATCTGAACCTCCTCACCGATCTCCTCAGCATATCCGATCTTGACGGTCTCCATAGTTGCTCTGATCGGGCATCCCATGCTCTCCTCGGTAATGTTGTAGCTGGTCAGGATCTCTGTCTGCCCCTCTGCCGTCGCGCCGCCGTGGGAACCCATGGCAGGAATGATGAAGGGCTCGGCGCCAAGCGCCTTTACATTGTCCACAATGGCTCTGGTCACGGTATCGATATTGGCCACGCCGCGGCTGCCGGCAGTGATGCAGATGCTCATGCCCGGCTTGATCGTTGCCTTGATCTCAGGTCTTGCAAAGTTATCCGCGATACACTTCCGGATCTCATCCTTCGTCATCTCGTTGTGCGGGAAATCCTGCTTTACACGCACAAATTTCGGAAGCTTAATATTCTCGATCAGTCTTGTTGATGTCGACATATTTTCTCCTTTTAAAACCCCGCTGTACCGACCGGTACAGCGGGGTACAACTTTTTCTGGTTTATACTTAATTGAGAATAACCTTAGAACTCGATCTCACGGAACTCGATCAGATCAGAGACCTTGTAACGCTTCGGGTTGACCAGACCCGGAATGATCTCCTCTGCGTGGATGATCATTTCCTCTCTGGTGTAAGGCTTCTCTACGGGCTTCATCAACTCTTCTTTTCCAAGACCGATGCTCTCAAGCTCGACCCAGGATGCGGGCGTGATGTTGTCAAAGTCGATTTCCTTGCCGTATGCATGTGCAACGCTTACCAGTGCAGGTGAGCTTCCGAGCTCTCTGCCGGGAACCAGGCCGATGTCCAGAGCATCCAGCATGGTCTCCATGAAATGCTCCTTCGGAGCAGCGATAACCGGATAATCAGACTTGACCGTCTTTGCATACTCACCGGAGCAGTGTGCGGTCATGCCAGGCTTATAACGGCCGAGATTTCCGCCGCCGAAGATACGTCCCCAACGCTCGGATACGACCATGCCGATACCGACGGAAACTTCGGGACCTGCAATGCCGACGACGACCTCGCCGTCATTCATGATCTCCCACTGTCCTGCCATCAGGGCAAGGATCTCGGTCATCTCGATCATGTTGAAGAACTCGGAACCGGAGTTGTTGTTGGAGATACGGCCGGTGGTGGTCATATACTCGTTGTGGCCGGTTCTCTCACCGAGGTCGTTCTTGTTCGGTCCTCTGTGAAGAGGTTTGCCTGCGAACTTCTCGGTCAGCCACTGTCTCATATGGGGCTCATCCTTCATCATGCCGTCGTACATCGGGATCTCGGTAAGGGGCATGAAGCCGAATGCGTCATTGATCATGCCGTGATCGACACAGGCAATCGCAGTAACGGCGATGGGGTTCATGATGCCGTCGGAAGAAACGGAAACACCGTTCTTGTCCATGACATTGACAGCTGCGCAGGTCGTCTTCAGATCCTTTGCGACCAGTCTTACAGCGTCCTCGTTGGTAAGACCGGATGCCTTTGCGTCAGCTTCGTCGATGAAAACTACGTTTAACGGCACAACACCATCAGCAGCGCCTTCAGGGAGTAAACGATATCTGAATTTCATATTGGTTCCTCCTCCTTTACACATCATACTGACGGCTGCCGCTGCGGCGGTCATCAATTTCTTCTACGTCATAAAGGTAATACTCCAGGGACGGAATGGTAGCATACATATTCTCAAGAACTGCTTTCTTGCAGCTTCCGTCTGCTCTCTTACCCTTGATCACTACGGTATATGCCTCTTCAGGGTTGTACGGTACCATCTTGATCTCGATCTCGGCGATCTCAGGATCCTCGGTAACCTGTACGATCTCCTGCTCAATACGTCCGCATCTTAAGGAAGCAAGCTTCGCAGTCTGGACGTTCTCCATGCCGCTGATGCTGAACTTGGTCTCGGGGCGGAGTCTCTTGGCTGCCGCCTCGACCTTAGCATAGTAATCCGGCAATCTGGTGTGCATACATTTCATGATAAAAATCCTCCTGAATGTTCATATGAATGTATTTGAATATCATATTACACTAAGTGTCTCCCGTTATATTAGCAACAACCCTTGCTTCTGTCCAGTATTTTCTTTGGATTTATAACATATTTATTATAAAAATTGCAGATTTTGCCCATATTAAACCCGACTGGAGAATATCTATTTCCATTTTATGCAGAATATGTTACAATATCTGTAACAGTTTTCGGCATTAAATGACCGTGACGGACAACAAGCTGAAAAGCCGGGATTTCACAGAAGGCAGGACGAAGATCATGACACAGAAACAATTAAGGATATTTATCGCCGTCGCATCCGCAGGAACCTTCAGCGGAGCCGGTGAGGCGCTCTCTATAAGCGAGCCTGCCATCAGCCGGAGCATCAAGGCGCTCGAGGAGGAATTTCACTGTGAGTTCTTCGAGCGGAAAAAGGGCCGCCGTACGATGGTCCTCACCGACAAGGGAAGCATCTTCTTTGATATCGCGCGGAAATGGCTCTTTCTGATCGACGACGCCAAGGGACTGTCCGACAGCAGCATCAGCATGTATTTCCGTATTTCCGCTGTGCCCAGTCTCAGCCAGGCCCTGCTGCCGCATGTCTGCCGCGATCTCCTTGAAGCGCATCCTCAGCTTCGCCTCACCATCGATTCCTATACGACACGACGTGCCATTGAAGTCGTCGCGGAAAACCAGTGTGACCTGGCGCTTTCTCCCATTGTGATTCCCAATCAGATGGTGGTCTCCACTCCTCTTTTTAATGAAGAGTACCGCCTGCTCTGCGCCCGTCACAGCATTGACAGCCGTGAAATTGCGCTCTCTGACCTCGATCCGCAGAAGCAGCTGTTCATCAACTGGGATACCGACGATTATGTATGGGAATATGATTACAGCGGAAACTCCGGTCCTTCGATCGAATGCCGGACGATCGACGGCCTGAATTACTATCTCAGGGAGCTAAACCTCTGGTGCATCGCTCCCATTTCCTACGCAGAGGACATGGCAAGCTCCTATGGTCTGTCCGTGCATAAGCTGATCGGGAAGGTTCCGAAGCGGACGACCTACATGCTTCGTTTTGTACACAGCGCACACCCGCTGATCGAAGAATGTATCGATCTGATCCGGCGGAGACTGGAAAACAGACCCGGCTTTGATATTCTGCTCTGATGGATTCATTGATTCCATACCTGTACGATAGCCGCAACCGGCATCGATTCAGTATTGACAAACCACATTTTCTCACGTATACTTATAAAGCTGTCATTGACGGCAGCTGTTGGCCGGTATGGCTCAATTGGCAGAGCAGCTGATTTGTAATCAGCAGGTTGAGGGTTCGAGTCCCCCTACCGGCTTTCATTATTGACAAAGGCCTCAAGATCAAGCTTGCGGCTTTTTTCTTACACAGCGATCAGGTTCCTTAGCTCAGTTGGTTAGAGCAACCGGCTCATAACCGGTCGGTCCTGGGTTCAAGTCCCCGAGGAACCATCGCCGGAGTGGCGGAATTGGCAGACGCCCGGGACTTAAAATCCCGTGGGTAGTGATACCCGTGCCGGTTCGACCCCGGTCTCCGGCATAAAAAAAGCAGTCCGAATGGGCTGCTTTTTCTGTTTATACATCTTTTATGGTATGTTCACAAATCTAAACGAAGGTCTGTGATACAATGAAATCATGAAAGATCAGAGGACACCCAAATCCGCATATTATGCCCTCTTAGGCGTAGCAGCAGCCATCGTACTGTCGGTTCTGCTTTGTTTTCTGATGTTCCGGATGTATCTCCCGGGGTTTATCGAAGCCGTCCAGACGGGTGACGAGGCGATCGTCGAGCATTATTTTGATTCTCTGGGACGCTGGCAGAGCTATGTGATCATGTGGATCTTTGCCTACATTCAGGTGATCTCCATCGTGATCCCTGCTCCTTTAGTACAGGCCGTTGCGGGCGCAGTCTGCGGAAGCGTCAAGGGCACCCTGATCGTCTACACCGCTGAGATCGCCGCGCATATGAGCGTCTTTTTCATCGCGTCCCATGCAGGCATGCTCCTTCGGTACCTGTCCTATGAAAGGCCCACCTTCGGCAAGCTTCTCGACACACTCTCCTTTTCCGAAAACCGGACCTACTATATTTCTATGGCGCTGTTGACACCCGGACTTCCCAACTGGGTCATCCCCTATGCTGCTGCCAATTCCCGCATGAAATGGTACACCTTCCTGGCTGCGCTTATTCTCGGTCTGCCTCTTCCCATCTACTTTACCTGCCTTGCTGCAGATTTCCTGACGAAGGGCGATTGGATGTTCAGTGTTTTAAGCATTGGCGGTCTCTGGCTTTTTGTGGGCCTGCTCTTTATCGGAAGGCAGCGCATCCCGGAGGTACTAAGAAACCTTGTCTACAGCTTCCGGCATAGATTTATTGATTGAAGTCAGTAGCATATGCCTTCCTTTCGCTCATAAACAGTACTACGAAAAACGCCCCGTCTTCCGGGGCATTTTCATGTTGAAATCATCACTGCTGTAATGAGCGATCGATATTTCTGTATCTGACTTTCCTGTTTTTAATCAGGCGTCGACTGTTACAGGGCTGTCCGCATCGGTTGTGGGAAGTCCCTTTGTGACGTGTTTGAACAGCGGAATATAGCAAAGGATCGTAAGTATCCAGCTGATCGGCCATACCAGGACGATCACCTCATAGACATGGAACATGCGGAATACCGTTGCCAGCCACAATGCCCTGAACAGGCAGGCAAAAAGCAAAGATACGATCGTAGGCTCCATGGTGTGCCCCGCCGCACGGATCGCGCTGGAGTAGGCATCCATGATGATCTCCAGGAAACCGACCATCACGACGATCGACATTCTCCTTGCGCCGACGCTGATGACCTCCGGATCCGGATTGTAGATCGAAAGCAGCGGCACGCGGAATATCATGAACAAAAGTCCGATCAGGGTCGCGATCGCCATACCGGCAAGGATCACAGTACGGAATACCTTCTTTGCCCTTTTGTACATCCTTGCGCCGTAATGCTGGCTCATAAATGTCAGGGTCGTGTTGAGGTTGGTGACGAGAAAGGCAAACTGGAAGCCCTCCAGGCTCTGGGCAGCCGCATTTCCTGCCATATATACAGGACCGAAGCTGTTGACCGAGGACTGGATGAGCACATTGGAGATGGCGTACACACTGCCCTGGACTGCCGTGGGAAGCCCCAGCCGGAAGATCTGCTTTACTACACCGGCACGCAGCTTAAGCTTTTTTAAGCTCAGCTTCAGACAGCTCTCTTCCAGGATCAGAGCCCGTACTACAAGCAGGGCAGAGACCAGATTGGAGACCGCCGTCGCGATCGCAACGCCGCGGACGCTCCAGCCGAGAACAATGACCGTATACAGGTTCAAAAGAACATTGATTACGCCGGAGATGATCAGATAATACATCGGACGCTTCGTGTCTCCGATCGATCGAAGGATCGCCGCACCGAAGTTATAAACTGCAACCGCCGGCATGCAAAGGAAATAGATCCTCAAATAAGTAGCCGACATGCCGATGACTCCCTCCGGACTCTTCATCAGGGTCAGGATCGGCATGGCAAATGCGATGCCTCCTGCGGCAAAGAGAAGCCCTCCTAAAAAGCCGATCGGAATCGCTGTATGTACTGTCTCCGAAACGTCGTCAAAGTCTCCGATTGCGTATTCTCTTGCAATAATAATGTTTACGCCGCTCGATATCCCGCTGATGAAATTGATCATCAGGCTGACCAGGGCTGTCGTGGAACCGACTGCTGCCAGCGCATTCGCACCGGCAAAGCGTCCGACAACGATTACATCCGCCGCATTAAACAAAAGCTGCAGCATCATGCTTAAAGCCATCGGTATCGTAAACGCAAAATACTTCGGCAGTATCGGGCCGTGCAGCATGTCGATCTCATGCGCGCTCCGCTGCGCCATATCCTATCCCCTTCTCCCCTTAAAGCTCAGTAAGGATCTGTTCATTCTTCTGAATAAGCTGTTCCTCTTTGCAGTATCTATATGACAGCTTCAGCCGGTCTGACATACAGCATCCTCTTATGTGCTTCTTCAGCCGAAAATACTGCTTTTACCCCGGATCTTGTCATTCTCTTCCCTGACCTGATCGATCCGTTCCTGATCGATCTCAGACAGTTCCAGCTTTATTTCCGGATGGTGTTCCATCATATATATAAAAAGCGTGCTGACCTGTCTCACGGGATTATACGTTTTTCCGTTATGAATGTCCAACTCGTGTTTCTTTCCCTGTTTGTCAATGAATTTAAGGATAAATGTTCCCTTATACTTCTGACGGAAGGGATATTCCGTTTTTGTAAGCTCGGCCATATCCTCCCAGCGGATCACCTCAATATTGCGCTTTCCTTCCAGAACCGCATACTTTTCAAGCAGCGTCGCATCCGGAAGCTCCAGTCTCTCCCCCGGAAGCGTTTTTGCATCGATTTCCTCGCAGATCCTCATCTTTTCCTGCTCGCTGAGGTCCATGCGGAATGCCGATGAAGATAAGGGCCGGAAATACATGATCAGTGCCGGAACCGTCTCGTACAGACCGAATACCGTCAATCCGAGAAAGAAGACAAAAAGGATGATGCTGTAAAGGTTGAGCTCATAACGCATCAGAGTAAACATAATCACCATATAGATGATCAGAGCGAGCATCACTAACGTCTCCAGCGTTTCCCAGGAGCGGATCTGCTGCAGCGCATATTTGCGGATCTTGCCTAATACGGTTTCTCTTTGTCCCTGTTGTACCTTCATATTTGCGGAACTCTCCTGATCGTTAACTATCGTAGTATTATATTCTGAAAACCCGGAGCTGCCAACCGGCAGTTCCGGGTTTTCTTATTTGTCTGCAGTTTTGTACTTTTATGATTTTATTCGTAAAGTGTGCAGGCAACGAAGTGATCCTTGCTGATCTCCTTCAGGTTAAGCTGGTGATCCATGCACTCCGGCTTCACATACGGGCATCTTGCTGCGAATCTGCATCCGGGCTTCGGATTGACCGGGCTCGTGACCTCACCCTTGATGATATCGTCGTCCGACATCTTGTGATGGATGCTCGGAACCGGGATCGCCTTCAGAAGCGCCTGGGTATACGGATGCGTCGGATGGAGGAACAGCTCGTTGGACGGAGCTCTCTCTACGCACTCACCCAGATACAGGACCGCGATCTCATCACTGATGTGCTTGACAACGGAAAGGTCATGGGTGATGAACATATAGGTCAGGCCCTTCTCATCCTGCAGATCCATCAGAAGGTTCAGGATCTGCGCCTGAATGGAAACGTCCAGTGCGGATACCGGCTCATCACATACGATGAATTTCGGATTCAGAGCCAGTGCACGGGCAACGCCGATACGCTGACGGCGTCCGCCGTCCAGCTCGTGCGGGAATGCGTTAACGAAACGCTCCGCAAGACCGACCGTCTCCATCAGCTCATAGACTCTGTCCTCACGATCCTCCTTCTTAGCGAAGGTATGGAAATGTTCCATCGGCTCCGCGATCGTCTGGCTGACCGTCATACGGGGGTTGATCGAGGAGTACGGGTCCTGGAAGATCATCTGGGCCTGTTTTCTGTACTCCACCATCTCATGCTTGTTAAACTTTACGACATCCTTGCCATCGAAGAGGATCTCGCCGTCCGTGGAATCCAGCAGACGAAGAAGGACTCTTCCGAGAGTGGACTTGCCGCATCCGGACTCACCTACGACACCGAGTGTCTTACCGCGGTTGATGCGGATGTTCACATTATCAACAGCGTGCAGCAGTCCCCTGGGAGTCTTAAAATACTTTTTAAGTCCGTGTGTTTCAATCAATACATCTGACATATGCTACACTCCTATTATTGTTTATTGAACAGGTGACAGCGGATCTGGTGCGTTCCGTTCTCATAAAGCGGCGGTACCTGCGTCTTGCAGATCTCCATGCAGTGATTGCATCTCGGATTAAATCTGCAGCCGTCCGGCAGATTGGCCGGATCGGGCATCAGTCCCATGATCGGGGTCAGTCTGGCTGCCTCGGAATGAATATCCGGGATGGAGCCGAACAGTCCGACCGTATACGGATGATGCTTGTCGCCGTCGTAAACATCCTCAAGGGTGCCGGATTCAATGATCTCTCCGGCATACATGATTGCAACCTCATCACAGGTCTGTGCAACAACACCAAGGTCATGGGTGACCAGGATCATTGCAGTCTGAAGCTTCTCCTTCAGATCCTTCATAAGACGGAGAACCTGTGCCTGGATCGTAACGTCCAGAGCAGTCGTCGGCTCATCAGCCAGAAGCAGTAAAGGCTCGCAGGCAAGTGCCATTGCGATGACGATACGCTGCTTCATGCCGCCGGAGAACTGATGCGGATACTCCACACGTCTCTCGGGCGGAAGTCCGACCAGCTTGAACATGGTCTCGACTCTCTCGATCACGTCCTCGTTGGTGAACTTCGGATTGTGAAGCTTGACGACCTCGCCGATCTGGTCACCAACGGTAAATACCGGGTTCAGCGCGGTCATGGGATCCTGGAAGATCATGGAGATCTCCGAACCGCGGATCTCTCTCATTCTTTCCTCGGATGCCTTCAGAAGGTCCTCGCCGTTATACTCGATAGAGCCTTCCGTGATCTCACCGACTCTGTCGGGAAGCAGACGGAGGATCGAAAGGCAGGTGGTTGTCTTGCCTGCGCCGGTCTCTCCGACAAGGCCGACGGTTCTTCCCTTGTTGACCGTCAGATTCAGACCGTTTACGGCACGTACGGTTGCATCGTCCGTTTTATAAATGACGTGCAGGTTTTTGATTTCAAGTAATTTCTCAGCCATGGTCAGTCCTCCTCATCAGTTTCTCATCTTGGGATCGAGAGCGTCACGGAGACCGTCGCCGATCAGGGTAAGAGAAGCCGCGGTAAGAACGATCGCAATACCGGGCGACATGATCAGGTACGGATACTGGATCATGTACTTTCTTGCATCGGACAGCATTGCGCCCCACTCCGGATTCGGCGGCTGAATGCCAAGGCCGATGAAGGAAAGACCTGCGATATCGATGATGGTTCTCGCAACTGCCAGGGTAGCCTCAACGATGATCGGGCCGAGTGCGTTCGGAATGATATGCTTCAGAACAATGACCGGGCCGCTTGCGCCGCAGAGCTTGGCTGCTTCAATGAATTCCTGACCCTTTAAGCCGATGACCGAAGAACGTATGATACGCGTAAACTTCGGGATCAGAGAAAGGCTCAGAGCCAGTACCAGGTTCGGAATAGAGTTTCCGAGGGTTGCAACGATGGAGATCGCCATCAGGGTGAAGGGGATCGCCAGGAAAATATCGATAAATCTCATGATGAGGTTATCGACCACACCGCCGACATAGCCTGCGGTAGCGCCAAGGATGATGCCGCCGACGATACCGATCGCAATGACGGTAAAACCGGTAAACATGGAGACGCGGGCTGCCCAGAGCAGACGGCAGAGGATATCACGGCCGTATGCATCCGTACCGAGCCAGTGCTCTGCAGAGGGTCCCTTCAGTCTGTCCATGACGCTCTGCTCGATAACATCCTTTTCAAAATCAATAAACAGAGGAGCAGCCAGTGCCAGCACGACCATGATCGCAATAATGACCAGACCGAAAAGCGCCAGCTTGTTCTTCTTAAACTGTCTCCAGACGACAGCCAGCTCCGACTTTTTCTTATACTTTGCTCTTCTCGCAGCACGTTCAGCGTCGGAAAGTGTCTTATTTGTATTATCACTCATAATCATTTCCTCCTTACTTCTTCACGTACTGTGACTTGATACGCGGATCGATATACGCGTACAGGACATCGGTTGCCAGATTGATCAGGCTCGAAAGCAGTGCGATAAATACCAGAGCGCCAAGCACGACCGGGACATCCTTCTGTCTGATGGATGTGATCATCAGGGAACCGATACCGGGGATAGCGAAGACCTGCTCAGTAATGACGGTGCCGCCCAGCTGCCATCCCATGTTGACGCCGATCAGGGTAACGACGGGAAGCAGTGCATTTCTTAAAGCATGCTCAAAGATAACGGTACGCTCCGGACATCCCTTTGCTCTTGCCGTACGTACATAGTCTGCACGTATGACATCCAGCATGGACGTTCGCGTCATTCGTATGGTGTTGGCCAGGTAGTGGGCGGATGCCGTTATACCGGGCATGATAAAGTTGTACCAGTGATCAACGCCGCTTAAGGGGAGCCACTTTAACTTGACTGCGAAAAGCAGGATCATCATAAGGCCCAGCCAGAAGTCCGGGACGGAGCTTAAGAGCAGCGTAGCTGCTACAACGACATTATCAATAGCGGAATACTGCTTGACAGCAGAAAGGATTCCGAATAATACGCCGAAGATAGAAGAAATAGCGATTGCAGTGAATGCAAGCTTTACAGTGTTCGGGAATCTCTGGAATACCTCGGTGAAGACCGGGTTACGTGTCTTGTAGGAAATGCCAAAGTCGCCGCGCAGACAGCCGGTCAGCCAGCGGAGATAACGCTCGACAAATCCGCCGTTCAATCCCAGCTCCTCACGCAGCTTCGCAACAGACTCCGCTGTCGCGGAGTCGCCCAGGATCAGCGTGGCCGCGTCACCGGGTGTGAGACTCATGATGGAGTAAAGAATAATCGAAACGCCCAAGAGTACCGGAATCAGCATCAGAAGGCGCCGTCCTATCATTTTGCCCATATAGGATCCTCATCTTTCTGCACTTGTAACTATTACTGCAGGATGCCGTATAGTTACTAACTTTAAAGGGGCTGTGGATGAATCCACAACCCCCATTCATCCTCTCATTCATCCGTAATCTGATCAGTGATCACTGATCAGCACGCATTACAGAGACCAGTCCTTAATGTGATAGAATACTGCGGGATGCGGAACGAAGCCCTGAACCTCATCGGTGGTGACAGCAAAGTTGCAGCCGGTCATCAGGAATGCGTACCAGGCCTCTTCCTCGTTGATGTCTGCTACCTGGCGATAGTAGTTCATACGCTCTTCATCATCGATGGAGTATCTGCCGCCGTCAAGTGCCTTGTCGCACTCATCGTTGCCGGCATTGATCATGTTGGCATATTCAATGCCTCTCTGGCTGGTGTGCAGATAGATATACAGGTCAGCATCAGCATCCGGGAACTGACCCCAGGTCATGTAGTTCCAGAGATCGGAGTTACCCTTTGCGTCAACATCATCCTCCCATGCGCCGCGCTCCATGATCTGAAGATCAACATTGAAGCCTGCCTTACGCATTTCCTCGGTCATGACCTGTGCGGGGTTCTGATACCAGGAGGAGTTAGCGGACTTGTAAACGATGGTGCTTCCGTCATAGCCGGTACCTGCAAGGAGTTCCTTTGCCTTGTCAAGATCGAACGGAGTCGGCTCCCAGTCGGGGTCATATCCGAAGTGATCCGGGTTGACCGGGTACGGAGTTACATGGCCGGTGCCGTCCAGACCGCCGAGGTTGATCTCCTCACGGTTCAGAGAGTACTGAACTGCCTTACGAGCGTCCTTGTTGTCATGGAAGAAGTAACCGTCGTTGCCGTTAAGAGCAAGGAAATGAGTACCGTTGGAAAGGACATCCCATACGACCATATGCGGAGTAGCCTTCATGGTCTCGTAGTCAGCGGAGTCAAGTCCGAAGAATACGTCTGCCTCGCCGCTCTCCATGGAGAGCGCTGCAGTCTGACCGTCGGTCATGATCTTCATGGTGATCTTCTTGATCGCCGGAGCGCCGCCCCAGTAATCATCAAATGCTTCCAGCTTCAGATAGTCGCCGGACTGCCACTCGGTGAACTTGTAAGCGCCGGTACCGTTCTCAGAACGTGCCATGTTGGTTCCGTCAGCCTCGCACTTCTCATACCATGCCTTGCTGTAGATACCGAAGGACGGCATTGCCAGAACCTGGAGGAACGGCTTGTAAGCATACTTGGTGGAAACGGAAACGTGGGTATCGTCAACCTTCTCGATGGAATCGATCAGTTCTGCTGCATCTGCGTTGTAGGAGCCCTCGGCATCCTTCTGCAGTGAGAAGACAACATCATCCGCGGTCATCACGGTGCCGTCATGGAACTTGACGCCATCTCTCAGGGTGAAGGTGATTTTGGTGCCGTCCTCGGAATACTCCCAATCGGTAGCAAGGCCCGGAACAAGGGTGGAACGTGCGCCCGGAGTCTCCATGACCAGTGTGTCATAGACCTGGCACTGGATCAGATGGCCTGCAGAAAGGTTCTCGGAACCCGGAAGCAGGGTCTGGGGCTCAACGGTGTTGATGATGGTCAGGTCCGTCTTGCCGGTGGAAGCTGCAGGCGCTGCTGCCTGAGTCTCAGCTGCTGCCTGGGTCTCGCCTGCCGCTGCTGCCTGGGTCTCAGCCGGAGCTGCAGTCGTCGTAGCAGTACTTGATCCGCCGCAGGCTGCAAGAGAACTTGCTACCATCACAGCCGCAATAACAAGTGATACTTTTCTTTTCATAAGATCTCCCTTCAGAAAATGTTGCGTTCAGGATGGGATAACCCATCCTTATAACTTATAGCAAATTCATTATATAGGGTTTTATACAAACTGTCTACAAAAATCTTTCAAAATTGTGAACAGCCATTAAATGTTGTTAATAATATACATAAAAATATTAATATCAGTTAAGCCTTTCCGTCAGTCTTCTCACCGCATCCGCAGCGTGTACACTGATGAGCTGGCGTGTCTCCCCGTTGAATCGGACAAGGTCATACATGTCACTGTAGCGGTAAAATTCCAGCTCCATTTCGCCGAATGCTTCATTGTCCTGCCTGAATACGATCTTCAGGACCGGTTCCCCGGAAGGGACATAGGAGGCATCCTCGAGCTGTTTTGCGGGGACCATCTTATCGATCATGGCCTTGATGTCGGTAACAGCCTGATAATCAAGCACAGCGCCGTTTTCGGTATATATATACTTTTCTTCGGCTCCCGGTTCGGAGGCTTTTACACCGATGTTTCTGGTCCTTCCGTCTGCTGTGATCGATATTTCGCTGACCCGGCTCCAGTTCATATGGCAGATATCCTCCGGCCTGAGCGAATCATAAGAAGCCCTTTCCAGCTTATCAGCATCCTCTGATTTAATGGTATAGGCCATATCTGACCCTTCCGGCTGGGCATAGCAGAGTCCCTCTCCGGCAGCGGCTCCGGACAGCAGACAGACCGCTTCACCGCCGCCTTCTACCTCCGCGCGTAAGGCAGGATGGTCAAATCCATACTCATTTATAACGTCTTTGTTATAATTAATATGATAGTTTACGCATGACTGCCATTTTACCTGCAGTACGGTATTGACCAGGTCCTCCGCCTTTCCTCTGTCCAAAGCTCTGAGGGTACCGTTATCTTCAACAAACCAGGTGTAATAGTCTGTATATGCGTACTTCTCCGGATCCTCCGGCTTTACAAGCACGAGTGAACTTCCGTCCGCACGCTGAATCTCCATCCTGTCCGGAGAAAGAATCGTTTTCATTGACTCGTTTCTGACCAGCTTATAAATATCAGCTGTCAGCATGGAAGGGAGTTCGGTTGATGCAAGACCGATCTTACCGGTATCATCCAGCATAACATACCAGGCATCTTCCACACTGGCTTTGTTTCCGATCGAAAGGGTGTGACTGCTGCCGTCCGCCGTTTCAAAGGCTAAAGACTGTGCTGCGGGATCAAGGCCATAGTCTTTTGCATCCTGCCCTGTGATCATCCTTTCCGTCTTCAGGGAAACAAGCGCATCTGCCATCTCTTCTGTACGGCTCACGAGCAGCGGAAGATCCGGGTGGCTTTGAAGCGCCCAGGTCCCCTCTTCTCTGACCGCTTTTATATCCTCAGAACCATTATTCCATTCCATAGAAACAATGTCCGCTGCCGAAAGTCCGGAAAGCAGGCTCTGCTGGGCCGGTGTTTCCGCTGAAGCCAGTTCTTTGGGATAGGCATTTTTCTTAATGACCATGGAGCCTGCATACATGGCGATCGACCCTGCCAGGAGCAGGAGCAGGATGATCAGTTCTTTCTTCTGCTTCATCATTTCTTTCTCCTCCTGAGCATAATTACAGCGCCGATCAGCAGATACAGAAGCGGTATCACACCGACCAGCACGATGCCGATCCTGGTAACAGCCGCGGACGGAACCGCAAGCTTTGCAGCGGAGATCTGTTTCGAGCGGATCGTGATGGAAGAATCATTTTCCGTAAGCCAGCCGAGTGAATTGAGGACCAGATCGGTATTGATGCCGTTTACGATGGCATCGTACTCTTTATTGATGATCTGGGAAGTACTGAACCAGACGATCCGGTTCTTGCCTTCTGTCAGCCTCTCTTCTGCTGCGATCCCGGGCGCAAAGGGACCTGCTTCATCCCCTTCTTCTCTCTGAAGGGAGGTGATCCTGCCCTCTCTTGCATAAGCACCGGCGGATGTTGTCAGCAGTGCAGAGACATTCACTCCTGTGGGGAAGGTCTCCGGCACCTTCATGGCATGTGCCATGGGCACGAGCACCAGATATCCGCTGCGTGTGATGGGCAGAGTAATATCATGTCCGATGATGCCGGGCAGAAGCTGCATCGGATAATTTCCGTAGCACATATTGGGATCCGACTCCAGAACCAGTCCGTCATAGACCTCAACGCCATAGTGTTCAAGAAGCCCCATCAATACCGGCAGATCCGTATGCTCATAGTCCGTAAAGGCAAGAAGCCTGCCGCCGGATGCCAGGTAGTCCGAGATCATGTTTCCTTCTTTTTCGGTAAGGTCTGCGGTGGGCCCGACGAGCATCAGACAGTCGGCATCTTCCGGCAGCTGTTCGAGTCCCAGCGTGTTAAGATCCTTAAGCTGATAATTCTGCCGCGCCAGTGCCTCTTCAAATGCAATGCTCAAGACTGCCTCGCCGTGACCGGTCACCCGGTACAGAGTCGGAAGCTTTCCTTCATTGACATAGTCGATCGCGCTGGTGATCTTGTTCTCGCCGTCGAAGTATACTGTGGATCCGTCCTGGGTATAATAGTTATAGCTGCTGGTGAAAATATCATTATAGCTGATATAGCGGCTGCGGTTTCCTCCCGCCACGATCAGGCTGTTGTCAAGAATGATCTCATTGGTATAGCGGTCGGTGAAATTCGGATTGACAACGGGATCCACCTCTTCGACCCGGATCAAAGGGTTCTGATCCTGATAGCGGCTAAGGAGTGTTCGGATCTCACTGTTCTCCTGGCCGCTCTGAACGATCCAGTAGATATCCGTTTCCTGCTGAATACGGGACAGGACCTCTAAGGTCTGATCAGACAGCTGATACAGCCCTGTGCTGGAAATATCCCTCTGTGTCCATTCAGAAGGAAGGTTTGACACGGAAAGATTCACAAAAATCAAAGTCGCAAGAAGGATGAGCGATGTGATCAGGCTGAACGCACCCCTCTGCAGGATCAGCTTTGCGTTTGCACTGCCTGCCCCCGCTTTCTTTTCTGCTTTTTCAGGAAGGATGCCTTTAAGTCCTTTGCTCTTCTTTTCAGTCATCAGCTCCACCTCCTTTTCTCAAGAGAATGCACCGTGATATACAGAAAGAAGACGATCACGGACAGGAAGTAGACGATTGCTCGGATATCCAGCACGCCGCGCGCAAAGGCATAATAACGCTCAAAGAGGGAAAGGCTGCCGATAAACTTTGCAAAAAGGCCCTCAAAGATGCGCGCATTCCTGCGGTAAATAAAGGTCAGCACAGTCACAGAAAGCGCAATGACCCAGGCTGCGGCTGTAATGTTTTTGGTAAGGGCATAAAGGATCAGGGCAATGATGACGCCTGCGGCGATCAGAGCCGCCAGAGAAGCTTCCGCAGTGCCCGGCAGATAATCTGTCAGGTTGGAACCGAAATAGGTAAACAGGAAGACCGCAAAGCTTAAACCGGCTGCAATGGCTTGGTTCTCCGTAAGTGAGGAAACAAAAAGACCGATCGCAGCAAGAGATGCGCCCAGCAGGAAAAATGCGCCCAGATTTATGTAGGCCGCCTTCAGGGAAAGCGCTCCGTACTTCATCAGCACCAGCGGATAAAAGCCGATGATGATGACCGGGATCAGGAGAGCAATAAGGATCGCCAGATACTTTCCGATCACTACCTCGGGCATCGAAACCGGAAGGGAAAACAGCAGCTGATCCGTGCGCTGTTTTCTTTCCTCGGAAATGGCGCGCATCGTCAGGATCGGGATCAGGATAAGATACATGAAGGACATGTTATTCAGTGTGTACTCAAAGCCGGCATAGCCCATATTGCAGTTGACCATCACGGTATAGATCCCCGCAAACGCCAGGAGAACAGCACCGAAAAAGTAACCGAACATTCCCTTAAAGTACTGATTTAATTCTTTTTTGATAATGTTAACCATGAATGCCGTCCTCTTCCCTGCCGGAGACTGCTGCAGTCTCTTCATCCTCTTCGGGATCCGGTGTTTTCAAAGATGAAGCCTGAGGGTCCGGAGCGTAGGTATCGAGCCCGGACGTAAGCTGCAAAAAGGCCTCTTCAAGAGTCATGCTCTCATGTTCCAGACTGATCAGGCTCCTTTTTGCGCCGGCAAAGGCAAGGAACACAGATTCTGCTGCGCCGTTCTCATCATCCGCAGTAAAATGAAAGGCAGTGATTCCTTCCTCCTCACCGTCAAACGTGATCTCTTCAATCCCGGTAACACTGTGGAGAAGCTCCTCTGCCGCTGCCCGGTTCGTCCGTGTACGGATACGAAGCACCGGCTTTTTCCGAAGATATCTTTCAAGCTCTTCTGCCCTGCCGCTCACAAGCAGTCTGCCCTTTGCAATGATCATGACATGATCACTGATCGCCTGTACCTCCTGCATGATATGGCTTGAAAACAGGATAATATGATCCTTTCCAAGGCTTCGTACAAGGTCACGGATCTCCGTGATCTGTTTAGGATCAAGTCCGCCTGTCGGCTCATCAAGAATAATGATCTTCGGGTCTCCGAGCAGAGTTTCGGAAATACCGACACGCTGCTTGTAGCCCTTTGAAAGATGTTTGATCAGTCTGTCTCTGACCGGTGTAATACCGGTCAGCACCATGGACCGCTCGACCTGGTTTTTGATCTCATCCTTCTTCACGCCTCTGGCAGCAGCAACAAACGTCAGATACTCCCTGGGGGTCATATCCATATACAGCGGGGGCTGCTCAGGAAGGTAACCGATCAGGCGTTTGGCCTCCTCCGGTTCTTCCACGATATCATGTCCGCCGATCTCTACCGTGCCTTCCGTCGCTGCAAGACAGCCGGTAATAATGTTCATGGTTGTCGATTTACCGGCACCGTTCGGTCCGAGAAAGCCGTATACGCCGTTTTCAGATATCGTAAAAGAAATATCGGAAATCACCGGCTTATCACTGTAGCATTTTTTCAGATTATTGACTTTAATCAAATGAGTGTACTCCTGAAAAATAGAAAACTGTTAGAAACATGTCTCTTATCGGCGGCATGCCCGCCGGCTCTCATTATAACACGCTGGTAAAAACCATGCTACTTCAAAGAAAAAAGCCCGGAATCTCATTATAAGAGATACCGGGCTGTAATCTGATCAGATTCAGTCTGTTTCTTTGGTGCAGCCGATCATGAAGGTATCGTCACCTTTGCTGACACCAAGGGTATTGTTGGAGATCTTAACACGTCCGTCGAAGGGTGCATGGATCTCTTCAAGGAGTTCCCCGAACATGTCGCGGATCTCGCCGATCTTCTGTCCCTTCTTTACCTCATCACCGGTGGTTACGAACTTGTAGAAGCAGCCGGTATGTCCGGTCTCGCCCCAGTAATGACGAGGATAGTAGATCTGTCCCTCGGAGTTATCAATCGGATCTCCGTCAAGTATCTCCAGGAACTGGCAGATGCTTACAATATCATCCTTGTCACGCTCTACCTCATCCCAGTTCAGAAGACCCTGTCCGCCTCTCTCAAAGAGAAGGCCCGGAACGCCTCTGTCGATCGCAGAGGAGTTATAAAGCTCACGTCTTCCGTGGGAGTTGATCCTGTGCGTAAAGCAGGTGTGCTTTGCAACCTCGGTACAGAACTTTTCCATCTCGGGATCAGTAGTTGCACAAACAGCAATGAACTCCTCAAGATCCTCTACAATATCACCGCTGTGCATATCAACATGGAAATCGCACTGCGGAACGATATCATCAAAGATAAATGCGGAAACACGATCAGCAGTTGTGCCGTTCTTGTTACCCGGAGAAATATGGTTGAAGTTCTTGTTTTCCTCATCAGCCGGGCAGACATATGCTCTTCTGCCGTAGAATGCGGGCGGGTTCACCGCAAGAATAAAGATAATGGCACCGCTGACCTCTTCAGGCTCGATTTCCTGAGAAAGCTCAATCAGGGACTGGATGCCCGGATACTCGCAGCCATGTACGCCGGCAGTAGCAAGAAATACTTTTCCATCCTCAGAACCGTTGATTACTGTGATCGGAAGCTCATAATTCGTACCAGGTACGGTAATGACCTTCGAAACCTTCTCACCCTGAGCAACGCTGAGTTCACCAATGGTAAGTGTCTTTTTCATAAAACGAACCCCTTTCCTGAAGCTTCATATTCACGAAAACGAATATTGATCCGTGAATACTTAACATCTGTTAATCATCAAGCCGCTTTATCTTATCAGTAAAAATATTAAATTTCAATATTGAAAACAAAAACAAAATGTACTTAATAAAGTGTAAGAATGAAATTAGATCAAAATAAAGCTGATCAATTGAGATAAGGCAAATACTTGAAATAATAACAGAAAAACAAAAAATGCAGCCACAGCTGCATTTTTACGCCCCAACCAGGACTTGAACCTGGGACCCCCTGATTAACAGTCAGATGCTC
>CAMNFX010000001.1 GCA_946537585.1 uncultured Lachnospiraceae bacterium | reverse complement strand
GAAAGCGCGTAGCTCATAGAAAACTGCCCATTTGTCGGGCAACTCATTTTATTATAGAATTCAGTGTAACTTAAGGAAATCACGAATGTCAGGCGACAGGAAAATAAACAGCATAATGGTGCAGGTTGCCCTGCTTTTTGCCGCGAGCATGATGTCCGCGGCTGTCATTACCCTGATGACCTCTCGCTATCACAGCGTGGAAAATGTTGAAAAGCAGACAGCGGAGATGGCAGCTTCGATCTCCGAGGAGGTGTCGGCTTCGATCCGGGAGTATCCGGCCTATGAGTGGCTGCTGGATTACTGGTATTCCAATTATGATCAGCTGGAAATAGAGTATGACGCGGAGTACGGCCCCGGAACGGTGACGGAAGAAAAGAGCCGGAAGCTTCACAGGAAGTATCCGGATATCATGCTGCGATATGCGCAGACAGAGGAAGTGGAATCTCTTCCGCCGGAGGATCAGAAGGCCTATGCGGAGGTCACCTATTCCTGGCTGCTCAGCAGGCTTAATCTTATCAAACGCGCCTACCATATCGATTATCTCTTTGTGGTCATGACGGATCCGTCCTTTACCTCGCAGTTCTTTCTTCTCAGCGCCGCCGATCCGGGTGCTGTCCGGGGAACGGAATATGAGCAGGTCTACCCGCTCGGCGTGACCGTTTCCGTAGCGGAAAATGAAAGCCAGCAGTATGCCATGCGCTCTGCCAGGGAAAACACGGGATATCTGGCAGATGCCGGCGACTACATGGATTACTACGGGTATCTGTGCGAAATCGGGAACAAAACGGTCCTGGTCGGCATGACCTATAACCTCACTGACCTTCGGGAGAGCATGAGCAGGCAGACGACGCGGGATACCACCTATACCTTGCTCCATCAGTTCAGCCTGGCGCTGATCTGTCTGATGCTGATCAATCTTTTCGTGCTTGTTCCGCTGAAAAAAGTACAGGAGAACATCCGTCTGTATAAAATGACCAAAGACAGTGCTACGGTCAGGGAGAATCTCGCCAGGCTCCGGGTCAGCAACGAGATCGGTGATCTGGCGGAGGACGTCAGTTTACTTACGACGGAAATCGACGACTATCTGAGCAGAATCGAAAAGATCACAGCGGAAAAGGAAAGGCTCGGCACGGAGCTCATGCTCGCCGCACGGATCCAGGAAAGCATGCTGCCAAGTGATTTCCCGGCTTTTCCCGATCGTAAGGAATTTGATATTTTCGCTTCCATGAATCCGGCCAAGGAGGTCGGCGGGGACTTCTATGACTTCTTCCTGATCGATGAGGATCACTTAGGCATCGTGATCGCCGATGTATCCGGCAAGGGTGTCCCCGCGGCGCTTTTCATGACGGTTTCCATGGTGCTGGTCCACTCCAACGCGATGCGCGTCAAAACTGCCGCGAAGACGCTCGGGATCGTCAATAAGGAGATCTGCGCCAACAATCCGGAGGAGATGTTTGTCAGTGTATGGTTCGGTATTCTCGACTTAAGGGACGGCACACTCACAGCCTCCAATGCGGGACATGAGTACCCGATGATCAAGCAGCCGGGCGGGCACTTTGAGCTGCTGAAGGATCAGCACGGATTTGTGATCGGCGGCATGATGGAAAGCCGCTATCAGGAGTACACGGTGAAGCTCGAACCCGGTGCAAAGCTCTTCCTCTATACGGACGGCCTTCCGGAGGCGACCAGGAATAAAAACGAGCTTTTCGGAATGGACCGGGCCCTGGAGGCAGTACGTGCTCTGGAGGACGGGACACCCGAGGAGATCCTCGGGGAGGCAGAACGCCATGTAGAGGCCTTTGTGGGCGATGATGAACAGTTTGACGACCTCACCATGCTCTGCCTTGTCTATCACGGACCGGGGGAGCTGTCATCCCCTTCGGAGAGCACCTGAGAAAAAAGCACAGTTTCAAAGCATCCCGGCACGAATATTGTGATTTCCGGGATGCAAAAATGTGACAGCATCGCTGTTATGGAGTGGAATATGGCAGAAGCAGAAAAGAAAATCGAAGAACTGCTTACAGAGCTTCAGAAGCTGAGCGGTCTGAAGCTTCTTGTTTCTTCAGGTCCCGAAGGGGAAGCAGAGGATCAGCTCCCGCGCCTCGAAGCTCTGGTGGAGACCCTGCGGCATTCCGGAAGCAGGGAAACGCTGCTGCAGGCGTTTATTACCGGAGACTTAAGCCCGGAGGACTTTTTCTTAAAAGCATCCCGCTTTCATATCGACCTTCATGCCCCGAGAGTATTGTATTACCTTAAAACACAGATCCCGGCGGATGCTGCCATGATCCGCTTTTTAAAGCATGCCCTGGCAGACCGGCAGGGACTTTTGTTCCTGTCTGCGGGAGAGCACTCGCTGATCCTTCTGGAAACAAGGAAGGGGAAAAGCAAAGAAACGGAAAAAGAGACTGCCGGCACGATCGTAAGCCTCCTGAATACGGAGATGTTTACCGGCGCAAAGGTGGCGATCAGCCGGATCGTGCCCGAAGCGGACGGACTGCCCGCAGCCTTCCGCGAGGCCGTGCGCACCATGGAGGCGGGATCGCTGTTTGATCCCGGCAAAAATGTTTATGCTGCGGGAGAGCTTGGAGAGGAGCTGCTGATCTACAGTCTTTCGAAAGAGGACTGCACTGCCTATTTAAAAGACGCGCTGCCGGGGGTCTCTGAGAGGTATATCAACGGCAGTCCGGAGGAACTTTCCTCATTTTCCGGCGACATCTTAAACACGGCGGAGTGTTTTCTGAGAAATGACTTGAATATCGCTGAAACCGCAAGGCAGCTCCATATGCACCGGAATACCCTGCTGTACCGGATCGAGCAGATCCGGCAGGAGACGGGACTGGATATCCGGCGCTTTGAGGACGCCATGCGCTACCGCCTCTGCGGGATGGTGCAGAAGCTTCTGATGAAGTGACTGTTCAGCATACGGCCCGACAGCATTCTAAAATTCTGACTTCAGACAGTTCGCTCATAAAAAAAGGACCCGGACGAGCCCTTGGGAAAGCGGAAACCGGCTTTGAATCAGTGGATCGGGGTCAGAAATACCGCTGCGATGATCAGTATAAATCCGAGGACAGGGATCACATAGGGATGGATGTGACACCGGTCCTCGATTTTTTTACGTAAGGGAAGTATGGGAAGCAGAAGGATGCCGCCCAGGATGTAAAGGAGCTTCGGCCAGAAACCGTGCTCCAGAAAACCGAGGGCGATGCAGCCCGCTCCCAGCAGTCCTTCCAGAACAAGCATCATAACGGAAAAGATCCTGATCATTTGTATTCCTTTCGCAGCTGTATAAGCACCTGCCTGATTGCGTGGCCAAACAGCTGTTTCCTTTCTCAAAGCGTGACAGCGGAAATCGAAAGACCGCCCTCTGCTTTTACTGTTGTATAGGGCTCTTCAGGGAAGAGACAGACGGAAGCCGTCTCGAGGCCGTCATCCGCATAGATCTCCAGAAGGCAGCCGTCCAGGATCAGTGTCATATCGATATCGTTTTCAGCAGATGCCGGATCCTGATTAGCTTCCTCTTTTTCGGTCAGGGGCACGATGCGCTCTGCCGTGCGGCAGCTGAAAAGCTCTGTGCCAAAGTCCGGATGAAAATCCTTAAGCCCGGAACGGCTCCGGTCAATGCTGATCTCGTTTCCGGAGACCCGGATGCGGAATTCTTCGCCTTTATCGTTTTGAATGCGCACGGTTCCTTCCTTGCCGGAAACATGGATCAGCGAGGGAGAGGAGAGGGGAGCTTCCAAAGAGGCGGGAGCTTTCTTTGCCGCATCCCAGGCATCCTTTAGTCCCACAGGCCTGAGCTTAAGGCGAAGGCCCCGGGAGGTTTCTGCAAGGAACATCCTGCGGGCAAAGGTCATGGTCCCGCGGAAGCCCTCATCCGATGTGGGGATCTGGTTTGCGTAGCGGGGATTGACCGCCCAGCCGATCATAACGGGGTCACGCCCCTCGAGACCGTTAAAGCTCACACCTGCATAATTATCCCAACCGAAATCCAGCCAGAGCGGCTCTTTTGTGTGTTCTTCCGGGGTAAAGCTGCGGCCGTCAAAGTCGCCGACAAAGTACATGGTACGCGGCTCAGGCTGATCCTCTTTATTTTCCATGCTCGCCAACAGCACCCAGCGGCGGCCTTTGGGCGTATCAAACGGAATAAGGTCGGTACAGGCCCAGACATTGGTGACAGAAGCGTAGCCATGGGCAAACTCTCCGGTCTTTTCCCAGTGAAGGAGGTCCTTGGAGGTATAGAAATAACAGCGGTATTTGGCAGCCACGACCATGTTCCAGAGCCCGGTATCAGGGTTCCTGAAGACCTTGGGATCCCGAAAATCGGAAAGAATTGTTTTTCCCGAAGGGTCTGCGGGATCCGACGGCGTTTCTATGACCGGGTTGTGTGCGTACTCGGTAAAGCTCACCCCTTTGTCATGACTGAAAGCCACACTCTGGCTTTCCAGATGGCCTTCCTCCCGGTGGCTCGTATAAAAGGCAGCAAAAAGCTCCTTTTTTGCATCGCCGTCTGAAGCTTCCTGTGCATCTTCCCTGCCGGAGCCGTCACAGACCATACTGCCGGAAAACATGTAGATGCCGTCATGAGGATAAAGCGCGATCGGAAGCTCCTTCCAGTGCAGCAGATCGGAGCTTACGGCATGACCCCAGTGCATGGGTCCCCAGACAGTATCGTGGGGGTTGTGCTGGAAGTACAGGTGCCAGGTGCCGTTGTGATACAGTAAACCGTTGGGATCATTCAGCCAGCCGTAAGAAGCGGAAAAATGATACTTCGGGCGGTAAAAGCCGTGATTGGACATGGTGTTTGCCTCATATATCCGGCTGCCGGTTTCAAAAAAGTCTGCCGGCAGCGTCTGTTCTGTCTTAGAATAAGGATAAGCGGCAGCATCCGTACAATACTGCCGGTCCCCCTCGTACAGCGCATATAGTATACCCCATTTTATTCATTTTGACAGCTATAATCGGATATGTTATCATCAAAATAATCAGGTCCTTTAGAAACGGGACTTTACAAACGGAGGCCGGATATGGGCGCAGAAAAAACGAAAGCAAAGAGTACTGACGAAAAGATAAAAAAGGCCAGGAAGACCGCCAAAGAGGCTGCAGACGAGATCTTTTACAGGCGGATGCAGAAAAACCAGGACGAGCTTCGCTGGCTTTATATGGAGCTTTATAATAACGACTCCATGTACGCGGAGCTTTGTGAAACGATCCATGGCTTTTATGAGGAGCGGAACCGTACGCTCCGTTCCATGGACAGGAAAAGAGAAGCGGACCCGGAGTGGTATAAGAAAAATGACCTTCTGGGCATGATGCTCTATATCGAAAATTTCGGCGGCACCATCAAAGGAGTGGAGGAACGCCTGGATTATATTGAGGAGTGCAATGTCAACTACATCCATCTGATGCCTTTCCTCGATACCGTTCCCGGACGGTCGGACGGGGGCTATGCCGTGAAGGATTTCCGGAAGGTCCGGGAAGACCTCGGCACGATGAAGGACCTCGACCATCTGACCGCTGCCTGCCACAAAAAGGGCATCAACGTCTGCATGGATTTTGTCATGAACCATACCTCCGAGGAGCATGAGTGGGCAAAGCGCGCTAGAAAAGGGGAAGGCGAGTACATGAGCCGCTACTTCTTCTTCGATACCTGGTCCATTCCGGAGCAGTTTGAGAGGACAGTACCGCAGGTGTTCCCGACCTCCGCGCCGGGGAATTTCACCTGGCTTCCGGACTGCAGCCATTATGTCATGACCACCTTTTATCCCTATCAGTGGGATTTAAACTACGGCAATCCCCGGGTCTTCAACGAGATGATCTATAATTTCCTGTACCTCGCTAACCAGGGCATCGATATCATCCGTCTGGATGCGGTGCCGTATATCTGGAAGGAGCTCGGGACCTCCTGCCGGAATCTCCGCAGGGTCCATACCCTGGTCCGGATGATGAGGATCATCGGTGAGATCGTCTGCCCGTCGGTGCTGCTGCTCGGAGAGGTCGTCATGGAACCGGTCAAGGTGGCGCCGTATTTCGGCACCGTGGACAAGCCTGAGTGCCATATGCTCTATAATGTGACGACCATGGCCACCACCTGGCATACCGTCGCCACCCGGGATGTAAGCCTTCTGAAGAAGCAGCTGGATATCGTGACCGGGCTTCCGAAGAATGATGTATTTCTGAATTACCTGCGCTGTCATGATGACATCGGCTGGGGGCTCGATTACCAGACCTTGAGGGAAACAGGTCAGGAAGAGGTGCCGCATAAAAAGTATCTCAATGATTTCTTCAGGGGCCTTACCGGAGGAAGCAGGAGCAGGGGAGAGCTCTATAATGACGATCCTGTGACCATGGACGCCCGCTTCTGCGGCACCACCGCATCCATGTGCGGCATTGAGAAGGCCGGCTTTGAGCAGAATGCGGCAGAAATGGATCTTTCCATCCGTCAGGATCTGATGCTGCATGCCTGCATGTTCATGCAGTCCGGCATCCCCGTGATCTACAGCGGCGACGAAGTCGGACAGGTCAATGATTACAGCTATAAGGATGATCCGGAAAAGGCGGCGGATTCGCGGTATCTCCACAGAGGCCGCATGAAGTGGGATCTGGCGGAAAACAGAAAGGACCCGGAAAGCGTAGAGGGAAGGATCTTCGACGGGCTTTCCAGGCTGGAGACGATCCGGAGAGAAGAGAAGGCCTTTATGACCAGTGCCGACATGTGGACCATAGAGACCTATAACCGCTCCGTTCTTTGTATCGGGCGTTATTTTGAAGGCGAGAAGATCATCGGCGTCTTCAATTTCAGCGAGAATGACCAGATGGCGTGGATCAGCGAAACGGACGGCGTGTACCATGATCTGCTCACGGGAAATGCCATGAAGGCGGCGGAGCTGCCGCTGGAGCCCTACGGTTTTTACTGGCTGAAACGGGACTGAGGCTTAAAGGGACGTTCAGGATTCTGCTGTATGGAACCCGTGTCAGAATAAAAAGAGACAATAAGGAACAAAAAAGGCCCTCCGGAATGCTCCGGAGGGCTTTGCTGTTATCAGGGTTCACGGATCATGATCCGGAAGCAGGCATCAGTTGGTGATGGTGTTGGTGGTCTCCTTATCGAAGACATGGACCTTGTTCATGTCAAGGGAGAACTCAGCGGGAGAACCGGTACGAAGCTCGGTGTTTGCTCCTGTACGTGCAGTCATCTGCATGCCTTCAAGGTCGAAGTACAGGAATACCTCTGCGCCCAGCAGCTCGTAGAACTTGATGGTGCACGGAATGGTCTTGCCGCCGGCCTTATCGGCCTCAGTTGCTTCATGGACATCCTCAGGACGGATACCAAGGACAACAGTCTTGCCGGCATAGCCGCCGTCGATCAGCTTCTTAGCCTTGTCTGCCGGTACCGGGAAGTGGCTGTGGCCGATCTGAAGGTCAACATCGCTGCCGTTAACATTGCAGACAGCATCGAAGAAGTTCATCTGCGGAGAACCGATGAAGCCTGCAACGAAGAGGTTGCCGGGCTTGTTGTACAGGTTGGTCGGGGTATCGATCTGCTGAACAACGCCGTCCTTCATGACAACGATCCTGGTGCCAAGGGTCATGGCCTCTGTCTGGTCATGGGTTACATAAATGATGGTAGCACCGAGTCTCTGGTGGATCTTGGAGATTTCCAGACGCATCTGTACACGGAGCTTTGCGTCCAGGTTGGACAGCGGCTCATCCATCAGGAAGACCTTAGGATTACGCACGATGGCACGGCCCATGGCAACACGCTGACGCTGGCCGCCGGAAAGAGCGTTGGGCTTACGGTCAAGAAGCTTTTCGAGGTCGAGGATCTTGGCTGCTTCACGGACCTTCTTGTCGATCTCATCCTTCGGGACCTTGCGGAGCTCGAGTGAAAATGCCATGTTCTGGTATACGGTCATATGCGGATACAGAGCATAGTTCTGGAAGACCATGGCGATATCTCTGTCCTTGGGCTCTACATCGTTCATCTTCTTGCCGTCGATCAGGAACTCACCTCCGGAGATGGACTCCAGGCCCGCGATCATACGAAGAGTGGTGGACTTGCCGCAGCCGGAGGGTCCGACGAAGATGATGAATTCCTTGTCAGCGATCTCCAGGTTGAAATCCTTGACTGCGTGGAAGCCGTTCGGATAGAGCTTTTCAATATGCTTTAATGATAAATTTGCCATGATTTTCTCCTCTCTTAGATGTATCTGATGATCCTGTCAGCTTCAGGAATCGAAGAGATCCTTTCAGGATCATTTAATCGTTTACTATTTTAGCCGCCGTTTGCCAAACCTGCAATGGAACAAGTAACCGAAAAAAGAGGCGGGTTTTGGTACAATCGCGTCACAAACCAGGGCTTCAGCTCCTGAAAGGGACGGGAATATCGATGATACAGCGTTCGCAGGCGTTGATCACGGTCGTGCTGCCGCGCTGGTCCTGTCTGACAAAACCGCTGCCGTAGGACTGATGGATGTGCCCGTGGATATGGAAAGAAGGCTTCCATACATCGATCAGCCGGTTAAAAACCTCAAAGCCCCGGTGGGGGAGATCCTCCCGGTCATGAAATCCTCTTGCGGGAGCATGTGTCAGCAGGATATCAAAGCCTTTTTTACAGGCGAGAGGAGGAAGCAGTTTCCAGGCGCGGCGGCGCATCTGGCTTTCCGTATACTGGCAGACTCCGCCGTTATAGCGCATACTGCCGCCAAGACCGAGAATGCGGACGCCCTCATACTCAATGAGTCTGCCGTCGATATTGATGCAGCCTCCCGGAGGGCGTCTCCGGTAGATATCATCATGATTTCCGTGGACATACAGAACGGGTGCGTGCCCCATGGTCACAAGGAAGGACAGGTAATCCGGATCGAGGTCCCCGGCGGACAGGATCAGGTCGATGTCCTCAAGATAACTGCTCTTATAAAAATCCCAAAGCAGAGACGATTCCGTATCTGCTACCGCCAGGATCCTCACAGGATATTCTCCCTGCTCCTGACAGACTGGAAGTCCGCCAGGGTCTTCGCTTCCTCATCCAGCTGGGAAGCGTCCGGGATCGCCCCCATGATGTTGTTGGCAAGCCAGTCCATGCCGATGATCTCCTCGGGCGTCAGGGATTCGGATACGCTCTTTCTGATGACGCCGTTCTGGGAAAGCAGAGGGCCGTTGAAGGGGAGAAGCGTCCCCGTACAGACAGCATCCCTCAGAGCACGGATCAGCCGGAGCGTCCCGACAGGAAGCTTTCTGGAATAGATGAGGCTGACCATGCCGGCGGACATGCCCCACCAGTAGCTGATCCCCTGGGCTTTATCCTTCGGCTCGTCTGCCTTCCAGGTCCCCTTCAGTACAGAATCGGTGATCTTCTCGTAAAAGGCGGACCAGTGCCATACGGGGACAGCTACGGTCCATATGCCGTCTTCCCGGATCTTGTAAAGACCGTAGCGCCGGTCGCTGACACCTACATCGTAATCCTTCGCGCATACCACGGACAGACCGTTTTCACGCAGAAAGGCATCCGGGTCATGGTCGCGGATACACGACCAGGTGAGATAGATCCTGACCTTGGGGTCGATCATCTGGGCGCCCAAGGCAAAGGCGTTGATCCCGGCAATGGTGCCGTAGATCGGGAAATCCGCTACAAAGCCCAGGCGGTGATCATCACTGAGCGCGGCAGCAATGGCGCCCATCAGGAATTTGACCTCATACATGCGGGCGTAATAGGTGCGGACGGCCTTCTGAGGCTTGTTGAGCGAACAGTTCAGGATCTTAAGCGAAGGATGATCCAGAGCTGCCTGTATGCTTCCTTTCAGAAAAATGGAAGAGGTAGTGAAGATCAGGCCGCATCCTTCATCGGAGAGATCCGAAATAGCGTCTGTAATGTCCCCGGTGTCCACGTCGTAACGTGGAAAGGTGGCGACGCGCTCCCCGAAGATGCGCTGTACCGATCGGCGGGCGTTATCATGGGCACGGCTCCAGCCGGAATCCTCAGGACGCTTATGGAAGACAAAGCCGATCCTTAAGCAATCGTCGGTTCCCGGAAGGAGAGAATGAAAGATAGATGACTGCAGGGTGGTCTGAAGAGTGCTTTGCAGCAGGCCGGGCTTTGCTTCTTCGGGATCCAGCCGGACACTTACGGGATCCGTGGAAACGGCACGTTCCAGCTCGGGCGCCGCCTTTTGAACGAGACCCCTGAAATCCGACATGGAAAGGTCGGCAAGGCTCCTGTAATCATTGAAGGAAAGAAAGGTCAGAAAGGCTGCCGATGCGTCCAGATAGGAGAGGGGACCGATCATTTTTTCCGTCTCCTCCCGGAAACGGGTATAGACCGATCCGAAATCTGTTCTGTCATCATCATTCCATGATTCGTAGGGCTTTTTCCCCGTAAGCCGAAGCAGCCTCGGAAAAAGACCCTGGTGACGGAAATAGATATAGTTGATGCCTGTCAGGTGGAAGAAGTCAATGTATTCGTAGTTGACCTTGACTTCCTCGCTCTGTCCGATCGGCGGCATGATCCTTGTGACTTCTGCCGGGATCGAATCCGCCCCGAAGTATTTGAGGACGCTGACCCTCTTATTTCCCTCCAGAATGTAATAGAGGTTCATGTATTCATAGGCCCTGACAGGGGTATGGATCCCTTCTTCCATATGGGCACGGCAAAGCTCCGTCCATTTGGAAGCGAACTCAGAGCCGGGTTCGATCACGGGGTAAAAGCCTTCGCTGAAGCTGTGCTTTCTGGCTTCCTCATAGGTTCCCGCGATCTGCTCGAGAGGAATCTGGAGAAGCCCCAGAGGATATTCGGCAGGATAGCTGATGCCGTCGGCGGACAGGATGTCCTTTAAGACCTTCGGCGCGCCGCCTTCCTTTATCCCGAGCTGGTATGCTTTTTCATAGTGCGCTGCCGCACCTGCGGTAGTGATGGACATACAGGTTCCTTTCTATTTGAAAAGATAAAATACCGACAAAGCCGGCAGTCTCAGTCCTGAACGAGCGCCCGTGCAAGGGCGGCACAGTCGTCGGTATGCTCCGTATTGGAGATAATGCAGTAGTATAACGGCTCTGCATGCGTTTCCGATCCCTGCCCGGACAGGTCTGTTTTCGGCGGGTTGTATCTTCTGCCGAAAGCGGTATCCGAGATGTCTAAGGCAAAACAGCCGTCGAAGGCATCGGAACGGTCGACAGAACCGTCCTCAAGGATCTTTAAGCCGGCGGTATCCCGCTTGACCATCCCCCGGGTGTCACATTCCGCAAAGAGCCCGGCAGGGAGAACGTTATCCAGCGGCGCCAGGGCGCCTAAGGCGAGGAGATAGCTGTACATATCCGGACCGCAGACAGCTGCATCCATGCGCTGCGAGGAAATGGTGGTCATGACCTCCAGCTCATGCATGTAGGAATAAGCATTGTCATAATCAAAGGGCTGGTCTTCATTGACTTCCACAGCCGCGCGGTTTCCGTCCTTCTGCAGGTCTTTCCGGAAGGAATCGAACCAGTCGCTGCAGTATCCGTCATTGTTCAGTACGACACAGACCCGAAGCCTCGTGGGCCGCTGCCCGAGTATAAGCATATGGACAGCAAGCAGGATACAGATCAGGATCGTGATGCCTGCAAGGATCTTCCAGCGGAAATAATCCCATACAAAGCGGACGCGCGCTTTTCCGTGAAGTCTCCGGAAGGTGCCGATATCCCGCTTTACCTCCTTAAGGAAAACGGATTCTTCTTCTGACTTCCGGGTCATCTGCCTGTATCCTCCGGTTTCTCCGCGGAAGCTTCTGCAAGAAGCTTTTTTACCTCCTCCGGGTCCTCTCCGTAAAACGAGGTCTCGTCAAAGTCGGCATAAGGATCGTTTTTCGGGAACTCCGGATCCTCTTTTGTAAGATCGTTCATGTTGGGAAGTGCTGACAGCCCGCTGTCCTCCGGTTCTCCTGCTCCGGGCTTTGGAAGCCAGGGACGGAAGATGGAGACCATAATGGTGACGCAGAACTGTGCGGCAAGACCGAACATGATGAAGATCAGGCCGGGAACGATATGAATGAGCCAAAGCGAGACCGCGATGACAAAGAGCATCATGAGGGTCATCGGAAGGTTTGAAAGCGCCAGGGTAAACGCCCAGATCAGAATATCCTTTGTGCTCCGGTCGAATTTGGCAAGGAGCGGGAAGGCGTACAGTGCTGTCATGGCCCAGAAGAGGAAAATGACGCCGAAGAAGAACATAAAAAAGGTATAGATCCCTGTGCCGGATCTATGACACAGCCAGATGTCCAGCATTAAAAAGGCGCCTGTTGCAAGAAAAATCAGTCCGAGGAGGGTGCCCTGGCGGAAGTTAAGCTTAAAGGAACGGAAAAAGTCCTGACGGATCGTGCTTCCTTCGCCCAGAAGACGCTGTGTGAGAGCGTAACATGCTGCAGTCGCAGCCGCACCGGCGGTGACGACCGGAAGGGAGCATAAGAGCCACAGGGTATTGACGATAAAAAGATCGTAAACAGTACCCATGGACTGCCAGAACGGGTTGTTTGCCTTGAACATTCTGTCGAACATGAAAAAACTCCTGAAATGCTTTAGGAAAGTCTAGCAGAGATCATAGGCAAATGCAAGTCCCGGCAGGCTCCGGAAAGCCGCATGAATGCGCGGGGACAGCCTCCTTGAGGGGGGAGATCCGCCATAGAACGCCTGAAGCGTAAATATACACAAAATAACTGCGTTCATTTACAACAAAGTGTACAAATAATCGCACGACCTAAAGGGCTCTGATTGACACAAATACCAGTGAATGATAGTATTGTTCTGATACAATTTTTTGAATCCGGACTGTATTTTCGAAAGAGGGATCTGCGGTTTGGATCACAAGTTATCAGGAGGATTTTTTAACTATGAAAAAGAAGTTTATTTCACTTGCGCTGGTTGCTGCTATGGCAGTTTCACTTGCAGCTTGTGGAGGCAGCTCAACATCTGCGGCGGGTTCCGGCAGCTCTTCGGGCGGCACGTCGATCACGATCTTCAACTCCAAGAGTGAGATCCAGGATCAGTTCGTGGAGCTGGCTGAGGAGTATTCCAAGGCCAAGGGCGTCAATGTGGAAGTTTATTATTCCAGCGACACAGTTGCAGCACATCTGGCTACCAAGTACGCAGCCAACGATCCCTATACTCTTGCCATGGTCGACGCGAAGGACGTTTATTCCCTCGGCGCTGAGCATGCTCTCGACGTTTCCGGTGAGGACTGGGTAAAGAATACCGACTATGCGATCAGCGTGGACGGACAGGTCAAGGGCTTCCCGGTCTGTATTGAGGCAAGAGGCGTCATGTATAACGCGACCGCTATCGAAGCGATCACCGGCGAGGAGTTTAATCCTGACGATTACAAGACGCTGGATGCATTCACCGCTCTTCTTGACAAGCTGGTTGCAGGCGGCATGGCTGCTCCGGTCGGCATCATGAAGGAAGACTGGTCTCTGGCAGCGCACTATTTCCAGGAGATCTACGAAGAGCAGGATGATCCCGAGGCATTTATCCAGTCTCTGTATGCAGGCACTGCGGATCTTGCCAACAACCAGAAGTTCAACGATATGATGGACACCTTTGATGTACTGATGAAGTACAACTATGCTGCAGGTCAGCCGGTCGCTGCGGAGCGTGAAGTTTCCGAGCAGAAGCTGGCTAACGGCGAGATCGCCTTCATGTTCGGCGGCAACTGGGACTGGTCCCTGATCAAGGATTTCGATCCCTCTGAGAAGATGGGCATGATGCCGGTACCGCAGAACACGACCGACGGTTCCAATGAGAAGCTGGTCGGCGGCGGCTCCAAGTATTTCTTCATTGATTCTTCCTCCAACACCTCCGAGGAGCAGGTACAGGCAGCGAAGGATTTCCTGAACTGGCTGGTCTCCGATCCGGAAGGCAATGCATTCATGACCGAGCGCTGCGCGCTGGTTCCGGCATTCTCCAATGTCAATGCAGACGCTCTGGATCCGCTTTCCTTCTCCGTCAAGAGCTATGCAGACGCAGGCAAGCTGATCGATAACTATAACTACGATCCGGATGATCATTATTCCATCGTCGGCGCTGCAATGCAGAAGTATCTTGCAGGCCAGATCGACCGTGCAGGCTTTGCCGCAGAAGTCGAGAACTACTGGTCCTCCACCACACCGGTAGAGCACTGATCCGGTTTCTAAGAACGTAAAAGCTGCAGGAGCGCTTCTTATGGCGCTTCTGCAGCATTCCTGAATAAAGAGGGGTATTTATGAACACAAATACCATGTCTTATAAGACAAAACAGTTCCTGATGTTTGCGGGTGTTACGACCTTCATCTTCTGCGCGGTGGTCATTGTGCCTTTCCTGTACGGACTGTACCTGACCTTCACCAGCTGGGACGGCGTATCCGCCAGCAAGCCCTTCGTGGGCATGGCAAACTACGCTGCAACCTTCCAGGATGCGGCCTTCTGGCAGGCGCTCTTAAGGACGGCGATCTATTCCGTGATCTCCGTTATCCTGGTCAATGTGGTGGCGTTCATCCTGGCGTTCCTGGTCACCAGCGGCGTCAAGGGACAGAACTTCTTCCGTGCCGGCTTCTTCGTACCGAACCTGATCGGCGGTATCGTCCTCGGTTATATCTGGAAGTTCGTATTTAACAGGGCTCTGGTCTCCATCGGCCAGTCCCTTTCCGTGGGATTCCTTTCCACATCCTGGCTGGCGACGACCAACGGCGCGATGCTCTGCCTGATCATCGTTTCCGTATGGCAGTACGCAGGCTATATGATGCTGATCTATGTGGCAGGCTTCATGAGCGTCTCCAATGATGTCATCGAGGCAGCCAAGATCGACGGCTGCACCAACATGCAGACCATCACCCGCATTTCCGTGCCGCTGATGGTTTCCTCCTTTGTACAGTGTCTGTTCCTGACGATCACCCGCTGCTTCATGGTCTACGATGTCAACCTGTCATTGACCAAGGGCGAGCCCTTCAACAGCTCTGTCATGGCGGCCATGCATGTCTACAACACGGCATTTACCTACAAGAACTACGGCACAGGACAGGCGGAAGCGCTCGTGCTCTTCGTTGTCTGCGCGGTCGTCGGTGTTCTGCAGGTCTACATCGGTAAGAAAGCGGAGGTATCAGCATAATGGAAACCTTAAACGAAAAAGCTGCCCGCAACGCGAAGATCGCCGGTGTCCTGAAGATCATCCTTCTGATCGTTTTGTTCATCCTGTTTATCTTCCCGTTTGTACTTGTTATCATTAACGTATTCAAGGTCAAGGCGGATATCACCACGGATCCGCTGGCACTGGTCGGAGCACACGGATTCACGCTGCAGAACTTCCCGAATGCCATGAACAAAATGGCGTTCTGGCGTTCCTTTGCAAACTCTGCATGCATCACGATCTTCTCGACCGTATTCACCCTGCTGCTTGCGGCAATGACCGCCTATGTCATTGTCCGTAACAAGTGGAAGGCCTGCGGAGCCCTGTTCGGCCTGATGATCGCATCCATGGTCATCCCGTTCCAGGTCCTGATGATCCCGCTCGTATCCCTTTACGGCGGCATCCTGGGCGTCCTGAACCACAGAGCGACCCTGATCTTCATGCATGTCGGCTTCTCGCTTTCCATGGCGACCTTCATGTTCCACGGCGCGATCAACACCAACGTGCCGATCGCACTTGAGGAGGCAGCCAAGATCGACGGCTGCAACCGCTGGCAGACATTCTGGAAGATCGTATTCCCGCTTTTAAAGCCCACCATCGCGACTGTGGCGATCATTGACGCCATGGCATTCTGGAACGACTATCTGTTACCGTCTCTGGTCCTTGCCAAGAAGGAACTGTATACGATCCCGATCGCGACGCAGATCTTCTACGGAACCTACTCGACCGACATCGGCCTGGTCATGGCAGCCCTGCTGCTGGCCATGCTGCCGATCCTGATCCTGTACGTCTTCCTGCAGAGATACATCGTTGAGGGCGTTACGAGTGGAGCTGTAAAGTGAGCGCATAAGCTCCTGACATGAGGATGAAACAGCGCAGGCTCGCCTGCTGGCTGTTTCAGACTTATGGAAGGGCAACGTACATGAGGAAAAAAGACACTGGAGCGAAGCGACAGGGTCGATTTCCGAATGGACGTTGGAGGAATTGCGGGAGCGTAAGCGGAGCAATTCCGGGCTTATAAAATTTAAAAAAATGAATTACCAACCAAGGGTCAATGCCGTTAAAGCAATGCATTGGCCCTTTTGTTAAGGAGACCGTATGAAACAGACCTGGTGGAAGGAAAGTGTTGTTTACGAGATCTATCCGCGTTCTTTCTGTGATTCGAATGGCGACGGGATCGGTGATCTTCAGGGCATCATCAGCAAGCTTGATTACCTTAGGGAGCTTGGTGTCAATGTCCTCTGGCTGGCACCGATCTATCAGTCGCCAAATGACGATAACGGCTATGATATTTCCGATTACCGGGCGATCAATCCGGAATTCGGCACCATGGCCGACTTTGACGAGCTGCTTCTGAAAGCGCATGAAAAGGGCCTGAAGATCATGATGGATCTGGTGGTCAACCATTCCTCGGACGAACATGCCTGGTTTCTGGAGAGCCGTTCTTCGAGGGATAACCCGAAACGGGATTATTATATCTGGAGAGACCCCGTAGACGGACATGAGCCGACCAACTGGGGAAGCGCCTTCGGAGGTTCCGCCTGGGAATGGGATGAGAAGACCGGGCAGTATTATCTGCACTGTTTTAGCAAAAAGCAGCCGGACCTCAACTGGGACAATCCGAAGCTTCGGAATGAAGTATATGATATGATGCGTTTCTGGCTGGATAAGGGGATCGACGGCTACCGTATGGATGTCATCAACAGGATCTCCAAGCCCGAGGTATTTACCGATGCCCCGGTGATCGACGGACTGTACGGAGATACTGGCAGGATCGTGCATTTCGGCCCCCATGTCCACGAATACATTCAGGAGATGAACCGGGAGGTCTTAAGCCATTATGACTGCATGACCGTAGGAGAGTGCGGCGGTGTCGGAACAGAAGAGGCAAAGCGCTTTGCATCGTCTGACGGCACAGAGCTCGGGATGATCTTTCAGTTCGAGCATGTCATGCTGGACGGAAATGACAGGGACAAATGGTCCCATAAACCCATGGATCTTCCTGCACTCAAGGAAAACTTAAGCAAATGGCAGAGAGAATTGGATCAGGTCGCCTGGAATTCCCTTTATTTCAACAACCACGACCAGCCCCGTTCGGTATCGAGACTCGGCGACAATTCTCCGGAAAGTGCGAAGGCCATTGCCGCGGCGCTCTATCTGATGCAGGGCACACCCTATCTGTACCAGGGCGAAGAGCTGGGAATGACCAATTATCCCTTTAAAAGCATTGATGAGTTTCAGGATATAGAATGCATCAGCGCTTACCGGCAGCTGGTCGGGGCCGGGCTCAGAAGTCCGGAAGACATGCTGGATGCTGTCTGCTATAAGAGCAGGGATAACGCCAGAACACCGATGCAGTGGAACACGGAAAAAAATGCCGGCTTTACGGATGGCACGCCGTGGCTTAAAATAAATCCGAACTACCTTACGGTAAATGCCCGGGCGGAAGAAGAGGATCCCGGCTCGGTCCTGCAGTTTTACAGGGAGCTCCTCAGGCTTCGGAGGAAAAGCGAATGGAAGGATCTTCTGGTCTACGGAAGCTTCAGGCTGCTGCTGGAGGAGGATCCGCAGGTGTTCTGTTACCTCAGAACATACGGCAAAAGAACCGCGCTTGTTGCTGTCAATATGTCGGCGCAGCCGGCAGCGGTAAATCTCCCCGAAGAGACCGCTTTCAGGGACGCTGTCCAGATCCTTGGAACAAAAGGCAGGAAAGCCCTGGAAACAAATCTGCAGCTTCAGCCCTGGGAGGCCCTGGTCTGGGCGTGGTAAGGGAATCAGATAATCAGAGATAGGATCGGAGGCTTTTTATGGCCATTCTTTATGACTCGGAAAGCAGAATATTCCGCCTGCATACCAGGCACACAAGCTATCAGATCTGCGTGGATGAGCTCGGATATCTCCTTCATCTGTACTACGGAAGAAGGACAGAGCAGGACATGCGCTACCGCCTTACCTTCCTGGACCGCGGTTTTTCGGGGAATCCGAAGGAAAAGCGCCTCGACAGGAATTATTCTCTGGATGTGCTGCCGCAGGAATATCCCTTCCGGGGTACCGGCGATTACCGCAGCGCCGCCTTCTGCATGGAAAATGCCGACGGCGCCTTAAGCTGTGATCTGCGGTTTTGTTCGTATGAGATCTGCGACGGAAAGTACAGGCTTTCCCGTCTTCCGTCCGCGTTTGAAGAACGGACCCGGGAAACCGGAAGTTCTGAAAAAGCTGCAGATACAAACGGGAAGCCCGGAGACGTGCAGACGCTGAAGATCACCCTCAGGGACGCGGTAAGCGGGACGGAGACGGACCTTTATTACGCGGTCTTTGAATCCGCGGATGTGATCACCAGGACCGCAGTGATCAGAAACGGCGGCGGATCAGCGGTTACGATCAAAAGAGCGCTGAGCCTCTGTCTTGATTTTCCTGACGGAAACTGGGACCTTCTGCATTTTCACGGCAGACATACTATGGAAATGCAGCCGGAAAGGACTCCTGTGGGCTATGAAATGACAGCCATCGGAAGCAGGAGAGGCACCAGCAGCCATCAGCATAATCCCGGTGTTATCCTGGCGGCGCGGACAGCCTCTGAAACTTACGGTGATGTATACGGCTGTCTTCTTGCGTTCAGCGGAGGTTTTGTGTGCGAGGCGGAGAGGGATCAGTTTTCGCAGACCCGGCTGGTGATGGGCATGAGTGACGATCAGCTTTCGTGGGAGCTTAAGCCGGGAGAAGCGCTGGAGCTTCCCGAATGCGTTCTCGCCTTTACCCATCAGGGCTTTCGGCAGCTGTCGCTTTTACTCCATGACTTCATCCGGGAGCATGTTCTGCGGGATCCGTACCTGAAAAAGCCCCACCCGGTGCTGATCAACAGCTGGGAGGCAGCGTACTTTGATTTTGACAAGGATACGATCCTTGGTATTGCAAAAGAGGCCGCCCGCCTTGGTATGGACATGGTCGTCATGGATGACGGCTGGTTCGGCGGACGTAAGGATGACTTAAGAGGCCTCGG
This sequence comes from uncultured Lachnospiraceae bacterium, assembly GCA_946537585.1. Lineage (GTDB taxonomy): Bacteria > Bacillota > Clostridia > Lachnospirales > Lachnospiraceae > Avilachnospira. Next base: position 3,533 of record CAMNFX010000001.1, on the reverse strand, counting down.
AGACTGGTATGTCAATGAGGAAAAGCTGGGCGGCAGCCTTTCCGGGCTCATAGACAAGGTGACGAAGCTCGGACTTAAGTTCGGGATCTGGATCGAACCGGAGATGGTCAATGAAGACAGCTTTCTGTACCGGGAGCATCCCGACTGGGTCTTAAAGGTCCCCGGAAAGGATCCTGTCTTTGCAAGGAATCAGCTGGTTCTGGATTTTTCGAGAGAGGATGTGCGGGAAGGCATTTTCCGGATGCTGTGCAGGGTGCTGGATCAGGGTCCTGTTTCTTATGTCAAGTGGGACCTCAACCGGAGCATCGCAGACGTATATTCCCTGAAGAACGCGGCAGGCAGGGTGCGATATGAATACGTCGCGGGTGTTTATGAATTTGCAGCGAGGCTTCTCGAACGCTACCCCGGGCTGCTGATCGAAGGCTGCAGCGGCGGAGGCGGACGCTTTGACCTTGGTATGCTGTACTATACGCCGCAGATCTGGGGCAGCGATAATTCTGACGCGCTGGACCGTGTTTTTATTCAGAACGGATACTCGTACCTGTACCCGGTCTGCTGTGTCGGCGCGCATGTTTCCGCCGTTCCCAATCACCAGACGGGAAGGATCACTCCGCTTAAGACCCGGGGGATCACGGCAATGGCGGGGACCTTTGGCTATGAGCTTGATCCGGGGAAGCTTTCGGAGGAGGAAAAGGAAGAGATCCTAAGGCAGATCCGGGCTTACCGACAGTATGAATCCCTGATCCGCGAGGGAGATTATTACCGGCTGAGTGACCCGGCAGCTGACGGGATCGCCGCCTGGGCCTTTGTGTCAAAGGATAAGACAAAAATGCTGATAAACTATGTGCAGCTGGAAAACCACGGCAACATGGAAGTAAAGTATATCCGGGCGGCAGGACTTTCGGAGGAACTCATTTACATTTCAGATACAGACGGGAAGCGCTATGAGGGTGCTGCGCTGATGTACGGCGGACTCCCGGTGCTTCCGCCCGGAAAGGATTACGCGGCAGGACAGATCCTGTTTACCGCAGAGGGGGCGCAGGACAGATGAAAATCAGAGAAATAACCATGAAGGTATCTGACGGCGCGCTCGATCAGACACTGACAAAGCTCTACGGAAGGCAGTCGAAGGAACTTGAAAGGTACCGGTCCCGGATCGTGCAGCTTGTTCAGGGATTTCGCCAGAACTTCGCAGCAGACGCGGAAACGGAGCTTATGGTCTTTTCGGCTCCCGGCAGGACAGAGCTTGGCGGGAATCATACAGACCATCAGGGAGGCCTGGTGCTGACGGCATCCGTGGACCTCGATATGCTGGCTGCCGTGGTCCAAAATGAAAGCGGTGTGATCCGCCTCTTTTCCCCTGAGTTTGGAATGACGAGGATCGAAACCTCCGATCCGGATCTTATCGAGGAGGAAAAGGGAACGACTGCGGCGCTCATCAGGGGCATGATCTGTGGCTGCAGGAAAAGGGCAGAAGAAGCCGGGTATCCATATACCGCAAAAGGCCCCGCAGGATTTGACGCTTACGTGCTTTCGGATGTGCCGGGAGGCTCGGGACTGTCCTCTTCCGCCTGCTTTGAGATCCTTCTTGGCACCGTGATCAGCGGACTTTTTTACGAGAACGCATTTTCACCTTTGGAGATCGCGAAGATCGGACAGTATGCGGAAAATGTATACTTCGGGAAACCGTCCGGGCTTCTTGATCAGATGGGCTGCGGCATCGGGGGCATCCTCGGGATCGATTTTGCCTCCGAAGAGGAGCCGGATCTCCGGCAGCTGCAGTTTGATTTTGAAAGCGCCGGCTATGCGCTGATGGTGATCGATACGGGAGGAGATCACAGCCGGCTTACGCCGTTTTACGCGGCGGTGCCGGAGGAGATGCGTGCCGTGGCGCGGGAATTTGGGGAAACAAAGCTAAGCCGTGTGGAGGAATCCCGTTTCCTTAAAGCGATCCCAAAGCTCAGGGAAAAAACCGGCGACCGCGCGGTCATGCGCGCATTGCATTATTATGCGGAATGCCGCCGGGTCAGAGAACAGATCAGAGCTCTGGAAAACAAGGATATGGAGCGGTTTCTTCAGCTTGTGAAGGAATCGGGTGCTTCCTCCTTTCAGTATCTGCAGAACGTGGATACCTATGAGGATCCGGCACGGCAGAATGTGGCGTTTGCGCTGGCATTTGCAGAGAGGATACTGGAAGGAAAAGGCGCGGTACGGGTGCACGGCGGAGGCTTTGCCGGTACGATCCAGGCTTATGTGCCGCTTTTGGAAGCGGAGGCATTTCAAGAGGAGATGGACCGTGTTTTAGGCTTTGGCTCCTGCAGAAAGATCCATATCCGTCCCTGCGGCGGCGTAAGGCTGATCTGAATGGCTGTTTGAAGTATGGAGAAGAAACGAATGAAAAAACAATACGATGTAACGGCACTGGGCGAATTGCTCATTGATTTTACGGAAAACGGCATCAGCACGCAGGGAAACCCGCTGATGGAAGCAAATCCCGGCGGCGCCCCCTCCAATGTGCTGGCGCTGCTTTCCGGGCTGGGACACAAGACCGCCTTCATCGGCAAGGTCGGGCAGGATATGTTCGGAGATCAGCTGAAGGCTGCGCTTAAAGAGGTCGGGATCGCCACCGAAGGGCTCCTTGCGGATCCGAAGATCCACACAACACTCGCGTTTGTACATACACTTCCGGGCGGTGACCGTGACTTTTCGTTCTACCGCCAGCCGGGCGCGGATATTATGCTTTCGAAGGAAGAGGTCCCTGCCGATCTGATCCGTGAGAGCCGGATCTTCCATTTCGGTAGTCTGTCCATGACGGATGAGCCTGTAAGGTCTGCAACTCAGTTTGCTCTTAAGACGGCAAAGGAAGCGGACACGGTCATTTCCTTTGATCCCAACTTAAGGGAGCCGCTCTGGCCGAATCTTGAAGAGGCACGGAAAATGATCGATTTCGGCATGCGGCAGTGCGATATCTTAAAGATCTCCGACAATGAGGTCGAGTGGTTTACCGGCATGAAGGATCTGGAAAAGGGAGCGGAAGAGATCCGGAAGACCTATCAGCCGAAGCTGATGCTGATGAGCCTCGGAAAGGATGGAAGCATCGCCTGGTCCGGCAGCGCAAAGGCATTTGCAGAGCCTTTCCTGCAGGAAAACACCATCGAGACCACCGGCGCGGGAGACACCTTCTGCGGCAGTGTCCTTCACTATGTGCTGGGGCTTGGCGAAGATGAGACAATGAAAAAAAGCCTCGGAAACCTGTCCGAAGCTAAGTTAAAGGAAATGCTTCTGTTTGCCAACGCGGCTGCTTCTATCGTCACCACACGGCGAGGCGCGCTGAGGGTCATGCCCCGGGAAGAAGAGATCAACGACCTGATCAAAGAACGTTCCTGATCAGTGACCGTATGCTGAACAGATACAGGAAATAAAGAGCTGTCGCATAAGAAAAATGTATGCGTACAAAATCCCCTTCTACGGACGTCGACGGCCCGCAGCGACGATTTTTGCTTCTCTGATTAAGAGTTATGAGCAAAAATCGG